>CAJZLM010000083.1:0-5182 GCA_916050595.1 Streptococcus mitis
CACAGAGTCAGCGAGTAAGAATGGTTTATCATTCACACAGTTTCCGTCAAGCGATGAAGATGGGAATGTCACAGTTGGGACGCTGGTGATGCATAGTTCAGGAGAGTGGATTGAATATGATCCAATCAAAATGAAGCCAGTCAAAAACGACCCTCAATCAATCGGGTCAGCTATCACTTACGCTAAACGCTACGCATTATCTGCTATTTTTGGAATAACCAGCGATCAAGACGATGACGGGAATGAGGATACACAAACAAAAAAGCAACAACCTAAAAAAGTCAATGAGCCAGTTATTTCTGTAGAAAAAGCAAACTACTACTTGAAAGAAATTGCTACTATTTCTGCTGAAAAAGGCAAAGAGGATGGTTCTATCGTTAAATGGTTCTTGAACCATCTTGGAGTAGTTGACTATAAGATGATTAAGCAGTCTCAGATTGAAGATGCGGATATGTTACTTGGTAAATTGAAAGGAAACTAGAAAATGTTAAATAATGTCGTATTAGTTGGTCGTTTGACAAAAGACGCAGAATTGAGATACACGCAGTCAAATGTGGCAGTCGCTACATTTACTCTTGCAGTGAATCGCACATTTAAAAGCGAGAATGGAGAGCGTGATGCTGATTTTATCAATTGCGTTATTTGGAGACAGTCAGCTGAAAATCTTGCTAATTGGGCTAAAAAAGGCTCATTGATTGGTATCACAGGAGTAATTCAAACACGTACCTATGATAACCAGCAAGGTCAGCGTGTCTATGTGACAGAGGTTGTTGCTAGTAATTTCCAATTACTAGAAAGTCGTAACAGTCAGCAAAATAATCAAGGCCATCAAGATCATCATGGCGGTTATCAGCAACAGGGTTATAGCAACCAGGGCAGTTCTTTCCAAAACGGAAATAACACAGGGAACAATTTCCAAAATGGAAATAGTTACGGGCAACAAGGTAGTTTCTTTGAGGGGAACACAACAAATCCAGTTCCTGATTTCACCCGAGACAATAATCCATTTGGCAGAACCACAAATCCATTGGATATCAGTGATGATGATTTGCCATTTTAATGTTTGATAGATTGGAAAAATATGACTGAATTAGTAAAAGTAGACGTGCAGTGTCCGTTTTGTGGGGAATGTTACCACAGAATGGTTAAGATTAAACCTTCATCAATTCGTTGTAGAGCGTGCAGTAAGTTTCTGCATTTGAAATGGACAGGTAACACACCAACAAGCACGAATAAAGCAGGTTTCGGGCGGTTAGCGTATGATCCGTATAACAACAATGAGGAGATTATGGAACTGAATGAGGTGTTCACAAAGACATGAAAGAACGATTGATTTTGAAATTTGAGTTGAACAGGAAACAGATGATCAACGCAAACGACAGACCTCACTTTCATCAAAAAGCTAAAATCACTAAGTTCTTACGGCAGTTAGCCGAATATGAGGGCAACAATGTACTGAGAGATTACTTTGGATTGCCTTACAGCGAGGACAAGCCTTGCAAGGTTAAGGTTCGGATATATCCTCCGACAAATAGGAAGTATGACCCACCGAACTGGTCGCCCACAAGCAAGGCTTTGTTTGACGGTTTGACGGACGCTAAGATTTGGACAGATGATAATTATAATGTGATAGTCTCTACTGAGTTTATGCATGGTGGCAAGTCTGGAAATAAAAATTACAGAATTGAACTGGAGATTTACGAGTATCACGAGATATTGCAAAGGATAGTGGATGGGATTTGACAAAAAGGAATTGATAAAAGGTTATCAACGCACGATAGAGCAAAACGAAGAGAAGATAGTCGAGTATTCGAAGCCGTGCGATTCACGCAAGAGACGGATTAGAGCGCTGGAGCGCGATTTGTTGAAGAAAAAGAATAAAGAATTGAGACGGAAGGTGGAGGAGTTGGAAGATGAATAAGCAGGAATTGATTGAGAAATTCGAAGAATGCAAAACAATAATTGGCAATTATCAAGGTTATGCAGTTTGGTGGGAAGATGTTAAAGAAATCTTTGAACAACTAGACGAACCAAAACCGGTCAAAGTTCCGCAGTTTGTGGCGGATTGGTATGAGAGAAATGAAAATGATTTAGACTATAACATTTGGGATTACATCTATAATTGGGAGGATCAAGAAGAATCCGAATTCAAAAACTGGTTTAATTGTTCAAAAAAAGCATTTCAAACCCTCGTCAACATGCACCAGTTCGGCTACGAGGTCGATGAAGAGAAGAGGTATCTGGTTAAGATTAAAGCATCTGGTCAGTACATTATGAACAATCCTGATGAGAATGCTGTTTTTTTCTACAGTTGCAGAGTATATTCTAAACTTACCCGCAAAGAACTAGAAGAAGCTGGCTTCGGCTGGGTATTCGATTGTGAGGGGATTGAGATTGAGGAGGTGGAGTGATGAAAAAACCTATGGTTGGATCATATTGGGTTCACAAGAAAACTCTTAAAGAATATAAAGTAATAGCTGTAGGTCTATGGGAAGAAACGCTAGAAGAGTGCGTTGTCTCTGTGTCTTTGGATAAAGAGCAAAAATGCTGGATTAGACCATTAGAGATCTTCATGGACGGAAGGTTTTATGACCGACCATATAGTTAAATTGAGGAGGTGGAGTGATGTCGTTTTACGGTGGAACCTATATCGATTATTGTGAGTATTGTGATGATAGATATAGTGGAATATTTAAACTCAAAGAAAATGAGAATGTTTTTGATGGATTTGATAGATGGTTGAAAGAGCACGGAAGAGGGGGCACAGATTGAAACGATTCATTACAGTATGTATCCTCGTCTCTGCTGGATTAAACATCTGGCAGATGGACAGGATTCGAGATTTGGAAGAAAAGCGCCCGATGGTTATCTATAAGGCGGATAATGCAGGCGCTGAGATATTCGGTAAGGTAGTCGAGAAAGGACGACACGGCAAGCTATACACGCTTACCATTCGTGACTACGGTGTGTTCGTTGTTACAAAGGACGTGTATGAGAAAGTGAAAGTTGGGGATGAGGTGATGTTATGACACCAATTGAAATTTGGGCTAGTCAGGAGCTAGACACTAGTTCTGAAAAACTAGCAAAAGTAGCAGCGTTATTTGAAGTATAAGCTATGATTTTGTTCTTTGAAAACTGAATAATGAATGGGTGCGAGAACTTTTTTGTTGAAAAATAAAAAAGTAACGCAAAAAGTATTGACTTAATGCGTTACAAATAGTATAATAGTCTATGTAAGGTTGAGAAATCTAACAAATCCAACAGAAAGGACTTAGCAGATGGCTAAACACGACAAGAAGAAAAAGCGATTAAAACTAAATGAGATCACAATCACCCTCGATCTCGTAGTAGTTAAAATCACTTTTAAACTTTTGTAAGGTAGTAGGAGCGAAAGCTCCTCACTACTGTTTAGTTCATTCTAGCATAAGGAAAGGTAAAAAGCAAATGAAAGACAATGTACTTTACCACAAGAAGTTCAAGCGTGCAGAAATTACGATTGAGCGGACGACCTTGAAAGAAAAAGTTCAAGGTGTTGTTGGCATCGCCGTCCTTGCCTTGGCTATTTGGTATTTTACTAGATAGTTATGGCAAAGAAAATGGGGCGACCTCTAAAAGGAGAGAGCAAGCGGAATAAATCAATGACCGTCAGAATAACTGAGGATGAGTTTGATTTGATTTCAGATGTTTCTATGAAGTTAGGAATTTCTAAATCAGATACGATTATCCAGGCTGTTGAAGAGCTTGCTCAACGTTTAGAGGAATAAAAAAATACCATGTAACTAGTCGGATTGGCGTTTGAGTAGTTACATGGTGCCTCGCACCCATTCATAAAGAACAGGATACGCTAGTATTATACCACAGCGTACCTCTGTTTGGCAAACAGTTTTTTAGAAAGGGGTACGCTTTTTGCGTACAGAAAATCATGGAAAATCAAGATTTTATCAACGAATTACATATGGCATTTAGGTCAGAAGCAAGGACTGAGGAGTTAGAAAAGTGGGATGCACTTCTAGCTGCAATCGTCAGAAAACATTTTCCAGAGGAACAGGCGAGAGTATTCTTTGATGTTCAGGCAACTTTTATGGCAGTTTTTGCCAATGATCTAATCAATTTTATTATTAACTTTTTTACAGAAGAAGAGGAAACAAATGAATAACGTAATTCTGCTGAATAATCAGCAAGAAGTAATTAACGAAGAACCTTGGACTTATAAACAGTTCAAAGATTGGGTAGATAATCAAGTTGACTTTGCGGAAGCTATGAGTTTACCTGCTAATAAAAAAGTGCTTGATGTTATGATGGAAAAAAATGCAGAGGCTTGGGCGGAAATTGCAGATATGCTTGAAAACCGCGAGTTGATTTATAAGATGAAGAAAGGATAAATGAAATGGAATTACAAATTTTTAAAAATGAACAGTTCGGTCAAGTTCGTATGGTAGAGATTGAGGGTCAACCTTGGCTAGTTGGGAAAGATGTTGCGGATATTCTGGGGTACCAAAACGGTAGTCGAGATATAAACCGTCACGTAGATGAAGAAGATCGCCAAAACTACCAAAACGGTACTTTTGGAAATAGAGGTGTTATCATCATCAACGAGTCTGGTCTTTACTCGCTCATCCTATCCAGTAAGCTCCCACAGGCTAAGGAGTTTAAACGCTGGGTGACTAGTGAAGTGTTACCGTCTATCCGCAAGCATGGAATGTATGCGACAGACCAGCTACTTAACGATCCAGACCTAGCTATTGCAGCTTTTCAAGCTCTGAAAGCAGAACGAACAAAAAGTAAGGAACTTGAAGTGCAGAATAGTAAATTGCAATCCGAACTAGACGAAATGAAACCAAAAGCAGACTATGTAGATGTAATGTTGGCTAACAAGGGTTTAATTTCTACAACTGCTATTGCTAAGAACTATGGAGAAAGTGCTAAAAAATTCAATTTGCGACTGAAAGACCTAGGTATTATATTTAAGCAAGGGAAGGTGTGGCTTCCTTATGCTAAATATCATACTAAAGGATATGTGCATATTGAACCGCATCCTATTACACATAAAAATGGTATGCCAGATGTCTCTTTGCATACGAAATGGACAGTGAAAGGGCACTTCTTCTTGTATGAAATTTTAAAAGACAATGGCATTCTGCCGTTAATTGAACGTGAAGATGTCGCTTAGGTAGAACAAAAG
>CAJZLM010000084.1:0-5175 GCA_916050595.1 Streptococcus mitis
ACTTACACCCTCAACACTGTAGTTGCGCTTCGTTCTAGAGTATGTAAAGTAATCATCAGCATCAATATCAGAGTGACCAAAGACCATTTCACCAGTCTTAACTTTCATCATAGTGATGTTGTCTTCTATAGCCCCTAGTGCCCAGTTAGTCCCTAGCAGTCCACCAGACATAACGGCTTCTTTGAGTTCAATAGAGCCTTTTGCTACAGAGTTTCGAAGAGTACCTTCTTTACCTAAAGTATTGTTGTTGCCACCGTTTTGAGATGAATATACAATTCCGGCAGCTTTAGCTTTGTTACCTGTGATTTCAGCATCAACATAAGCTTTTTCTACAATACCTTTCCAGTTTTCACCGACGATACCTGTTAAGTAACCACCTCGATTTCCAGCAGCGTGTACTTTACCGATAAATGCAACGTTACTTAATTTTCCACTACCATCAATTTTATTGATAACACCAGATACATCATTATTACCAACAACGTTACCTGTTACTTTAATATTCTCTACAGTCGCATTATTTTTGATAACATTCGCTAGTGGTGCAATCCTATCAGTACCTGGCATGTCGATATTTACATTTTCAAGTAGTAAATCTTTAACAGTACCACCGACAATATCACCGAATAAAGGTCTGTTCATATTGCTAATGGTAAATTTATTACCGTCAGTGCTTGTCAATGTTCCTTTGAAAGCATTAGTAACATAAGATTTTCCTGCTGGTTTAACGTTAGCAGCATTGATATTGCTACCAAGTTTAAATGTACCAGTCGGATCTTTTTGCATAGCTTTTACAAGGTCGTCAAAGCTATAATATACATCACCTTCGTGTGTTTTTTGTTTTTCAAAGTAATGAACATACTCTTCGATAAGTGTGTTATCAGCATTCCGTTGAATCAAATCAGGTGCTTTGGCAGTGACTTTGTATAAAGTTTTTCCGTCTTTTTCTACTTCTTCAATCTTATCAACAGCCAGTCTGGTTGTTTTGTTATCATGAGTGGTTACTCGTAAATAAAGCGGAGCAACATCAGCTGGTTTTTCTGTCAGTAAACTAGTATCTGTTTCGTTACCGTCAGCGTCCACACTCATCAAGCTTGTTTCTTTGATGTTTTTGATTTCAACTTTTTTGAGGTCAAGTCTTAGCGGTTCTTCCTTCAGAACTTCTTCCTCATCACCCTCGCCACGGTCATAAACCATCTTCGTTTCAAGTTTATAATCCTTGTAGTACTGTAAATCTGTCAGGGTAGTTGTCAAGTCATCTGGTGAAACATTCAAGGTTTTGACAATCTCATCACCTTTTTTCAGAGTTAAGGTAATAGATTTAATGGCTGCCTTACTTGGATTTTCTAGACTGTATTTAACATCTGAAGTACGCTTCAAATCCTTAGGCTCAACTGCTGTGATGGTCAATACTGGTTTTTCAAAGCTCTTGGTACCACGTTTCAAAATTTTGTCTTGAGGGGCCTCAAGGATTTCCTCTGTAACTTTTGGAGCGTCTTCTGTTTTAACTCCCTTAATGGTATTAAAGGTCTTGGTGATTTTTTTCTGGCCTTCTTTGCCTTCTTGAGCTACAACTTCTAAGCCTTTTTTCAGTTGGTCATCTTCTTTAACAACTTCCTTAAATGGAATCTTTTCAAGACTTTCTTCTACAAGAGTTCCTTCAATTGGTTTTATCCCACGACTTACCTGTTGGTTTACAGGCTCCTTGGCAACTTCTGTGCTAGTTGAAAGAACTTGGTCAGTTTTAACACCTTCTACTGTTTTATAAGTTGTTTTAGTAACTTGACTACCTTTTTCTCCATTTCTTACGACAGTTTCTTCGTCCGTATACTTAGTTGGATCCTCAGTCGTTTCAGTTTTGTAGTCTAAATCTGTAGTCGATGTTTCAACAAGGGTTCCCTCAGTTACTTTGTACTCAGGTAACTGATCTTGTACAAGGGCTTGGCCGGTTTTACCTTCCTCTTGTGTACCTTTTACTTCGATTGGAGCTTCTGGTAAGGTTGGCTGTGTTAAGGCTTGGCCTTCTTTGCCTTCCTCTTGGGTACCTTTTGCTTCAACTGGAGCCTCTGGAAGTTCTGGTTGTGTTAGAGCTTGACCTTCTTTGCCTTCTTCTTGGGTCCCCTTCGTTTCAACTGGAGCCTCTGGTAATTCGGGTTGCGTTAAAGCTTGTCCTGTCTTACCTTCTTCTTGTGTACCTTTAGCTACTTGGTAAGTTGGTTCAGCTTGTGGTACTGGAGTTGGGGCAGGTTGCACCTCTTTCTTCGTTCCGACTGCAATGACTTGTGACACAGGATTTTGAACCACTTGGTCTTCTATGACTTCTCTAACTTCTTGACCGTTGACCATCGATACTTTGGTTACAAGGCGACGCTGACCCTTTACTCCAGCTGTGACGATACGAGTCTGTCCTTCTGCTAGATTCGCATCTGGATTTGTGACCGTTTCAAAAGGAATCTCCACCAAGCTCTCTTCCTGTCTTGTCTGAGGCTTCTCAGAAACTGGTTTTGCTTCAACCGCAGGAGCAACCGGAGTTTGTGCCAAAGGTTTTTCAACAACAGGTTGGGGAGTGACAGCAGGTGTTTCTTGAACTGCTTCTGTTTTCTCGATTTCATTTGCACTTTGCTTTTCTACTGGCAACTGAGGCTTCTCAGCTAAAGCTGGTCTTGATGGATGGAGTTCCGCTTCCTTGAAGTATCCGATGTATTCATAGCCATCAATGTGGATAATCCCTTCAGCCAAGCCTTCATGTGTAGAGGCTGAAATAGTTTGGTTATAAGAAAGCAATTCTTTATTTTCAAACGCAAATGTCCCATAAGGTACAAAAGTGCTGGCTCCTAAAGAACCAATCAAGAGAATACCTAGAACTTCTCTACGACCTTTTTTAGACACCAAAAAGACTGCTAGAGAAGCAGTTGCCAAGCCAAGACCTGCCAAAGCTAGTTCCTTACTTCCTGTGTAGGGAAGTTGTTGACTGTTAGTCGCCTTCTTGCGATAAACTACATAGAGAATATCATCATCTTGAAATTCTGTTGGAACCTCATGATGAATCAAAGCTTTTTCAGACTCGGTCAATTCCTGCTCCGTCAAATAACGGTAATGAACGCTATGAGCACCACCGACTTCATTGGCTTGAACCTTATCTACTGAAAGGGTACTAGCACCAAAAAGGAAGGCCCCGATGGCTACAGGACCTACCCCAACAGTTAGCTTACGAATCGAATATTTGGTGATTTTTTCTAGTTGTTGTTTTGTTTTTTTCATTCTCACGACTTTCTAATAGAATCTTGTGGATAATGCGCACGCGCACCTCCAATTAATTTTGGACGGCTAGCAAGAGCCGTTACATGGGCATGCCCAATTTCTCTCAAAAGAGGGCGAATCGGAACCTGAACATGCTTGACATGCATGCCAATTGCAGTGTCTCCGATATCCAATCCAGCATGAGCCTTGATAAATTCAACCTCAACTGGATCTTGCATAAACTTGAAGGCTGCCAATTGACCCGAACCTCCTGCATGAAGAGTAGGAAGGACACTAACGATTTCCAGACCAAACTGCTCTGCCACCTGACGTTCAACAACGAGAGCCCGATTGACATGTTCACATCCTTGAACAGCTAGATGAATTCCTTTTTCTTCTAGGATATCTAGGATGGTCTTCACAATGATTTCGCCAATTTCTTGGCTAGATTCCTTGCCAATCTGACCACCTATCACCTCACTAGAAGAAAGGCCCAAAACAAAGATAGATCCTTGCTTCAAATTGGACTTTCCCAACACATCTTCTACAATCTGGCTTGTTTCTCTTTGAATGTCTTTTTCCTTCATACTTGATACCTCTTTTGTCACTATCTATCATATCGTTTTTTCTTGTTTTTAGCAAGATAGACAACCTGAAAATCTTACTCCAACCTGCATAAAACTCCCAGAATTGACTGGGAGTTAGTTAATTTCTATTCTATTTATGTATATTTCAACTGTCGTCCCTTTTGAGGGAATAGAATCGATCTTCATTTGGTAATCTTCTCCAAAATGAAGTTTGAGTCGTTGATCAACATTTTGAAGACCAACTCCCCCACGTTTGAGCTGACTCTGACTACTATCGCCAGCAACTTGGAAGCCAACGCCATCATCCTCAATGAGGATGACCAATCCCGAATCCTGTTTCTGGACAGAAACTCTAATATGTCCTTGACCTTCCTTCTCCTTGATGCCATGGTAAAGAGCATTTTCTACCAAGGGCTGTAACACCAACTTGGGCAAGACTAGATGATCAAAGGCAGGATTTTCAGCAATATCGTATTCCAGCTTATCTCCATAGCGTTGTTTCTGGATAAAGAGATACTGGCGGACATGATTGATTTCGTCAGAGAGACAAATCAAGTCCTTTCCTTGATTGAGCGCTAGGCGGAAATAGGTTGCCAAGGACTTGGTCACCTGAACCACTCGCTGACTATCCTGAAATTCAGCCATCCAGATAATAGTGTCCAAGGTGTTGTAGAGGAAATGGGGGTTAATCTGGCTCGACAAGGCTTGAAGTTCATACTGACGAGTCGTTTCTTCCTGCTTGCGCACATCTGCCATCAGCTGATCAATCTGATCCAACATGGCATTGAACTGGCGAGTCACTTCTCTCAGTTCATAAGCACCAGCTTCCTTGGCACGCAGATTTTGAACACCAGAAGCAATCTCCAGCATGGTTTCTCTCAAGTCATTCAGAGGAGCAATCCAGCGTTTAAGACTAAGCCACACCAAGCAGAGACAGGCAAGAAGAGATGTGACACTGGCTCCAAGCAAGGTCCACATGAGTTGACTCCGAACCTGATCTAACTTTTCCAGCGAAGAAACTCCTATAACCGTCCAATCAGTTCCTGCAATCTGTTCCTGACTGACATAGGATTTGTGGTCTGGAGTATAACCTTGTCCCGTCTCAATATAGGGTTTCATAGCCTCCATTTCGCTAGCTGAGCTATAAACTGTGTGTTGAGGATGGTAGACAAATTCATGGTTTTCATTGATGATAAAGGCAAAACCCTGCTGACCCAACTGGAGTTGATGGAGATAGGCTTCCAGAGTTTCGTAGGAAATGTCCAAACGAAGCACACCTAGATTGGCTCCCTTTTCATCAACAAGTTCTTGAGTAACAGAAATGACCCACTGACTATCTGATTTACGA
>CAJZLM010000085.1:0-5168 GCA_916050595.1 Streptococcus mitis
TGGCGTCCGGATTCATGGAGAGGGCACGAGCGATGGCTACACGTTGTTTTTGACCACCTGAGAGTTGTTTCGGTTTTGCTTGCCAGTAGCGTTCTCCCATGCCGACCTTTTCAAGGTTTTCTTTGGCAATCTTTTCAGCTTCTGTACGTTCGCGTTTAAGGACAGTTGTCTGAGCGACAATTGTGTTTTCAAGAACGTTGAGATTTTCAAAGAGGTTAAAGGATTGGAACACCATCCCCAACTTTTCACGGTATTGCGTGAGGTCATAGCCTTTTTCGAGAACGTTTTGTCCATGATAAAGGATTTGTCCATCAGTTGGAGTTTCAAGTAGGTTAATGGAGCGTAGGAAGGTTGATTTTCCGCTTCCAGAGCTTCCGATGATAGAGATAACTTCACCCTTGTGAACAGTTAGAGAAATGTCTTTTAGCACTTCGTTTTGTCCATAGGATTTTTTGAGGTGTTTAATTTCAAGGATTGCTTGTGTCATTATTTCAAATCCTCCGTTTGCATTTGGTTAGCACCTGTAGTATAGGTATCCATGTCCATGCGGCGTTCGATGAAGCGTAGGATACGTGTTACGGTGAAGGTGAGGACAAAGTAAATCACGGCGATGATTGTAAATGTCTGGAAGTATTGATAGGTTTGTGTTGCCACCGTATTTCCTGAGAAATAAAGTTCGACAACAGATATAACGTTCAATACAGATGTATCTTTGATATTGATGACAAATTCATTACCAGTTGCTGGTAGGATGTTACGGACAACCTGAGGTAGGACAATCTTACGCATGGTTTGGCTATGAGTCATACCGAGTGCAGTCGCGGCTTCAAATTGTCCCTTGTCAACTGCCAGGATACCACCACGGACGATTTCAGTCATGTAGGCACCAGTGTTGATCGAAACGATGAAGATAGCAGCAAGTGTGCGGTCAAGGTTAATACCGAAAGCTTGGGCAGTTCCATAGTAGATAACCATCGATTGAACGATCATTGGGGTACCACGGAAAATTTCGATATAGACATTGAGAACCCATCCGACTAGTTTTTGTAGGCCGTAAATGGCTTTGTTTTCAGATAGTGGAGCAGTACGGAAAACACCAATTGCAAGTCCGATAATGAGACCTGTGATGGTTCCGACGATAGAGATTAAAAGAGTGATACCAGCACCACGCAAGAGTTGTTGCCAGTTTTCAGAAAGAATTTTAGCGACTTGACTAAAGAAACTACTGCTAGTCTCTTCAGTTGTTGTAGCTTCGGCAGGTTGTTCCTTGATCATACGATCCATCAAGGCAACTTGATCGTCTTTTGAAATGGTTTCAATGCTGGCATTGATTTGGCTAATACGATTGTCATCTTTACGAAGTCCAATGGCAATAGCTGTATCTTCTTCCCCCGTTTTGAAACCTGGTTCTACTTGAACCATCTTGAACTTAGAGTTAGCAGCTTCAGCAGTCAGTGCTTCTGGGCGTTCAGAAACATAAGCATCAATGACACCAGCCTCAAGAGCTTGGCGCATTTGAGCGAAGTCTCCCATGGCAGTTTCTTTTTTAGCACCCGGGATTTGTGCAATCAAGTCGTAGAGGTAGACACCTTGTTGAGAAGTGATTTTTGCACCGTTAAAGTCATCCAAAGATTTAGCACTTGCGTAGGCAGAATCTTTTTTGATAAGCAAAACTGGTTCGCTAGTGTAGTAACTGCTTGAAAAGGCAATTTCTTGTTTGCGTTCGGCAGTTGGACTCATACCTGCGATAATCATGTCAATCTTACCAGAAGTAAGGGCAGGAACTAGACCTTCCCACTTTGTTTTAACAACCAAAGGTTCTTTACCTAAGTCCTTAGCGATTTTCTTGGCGATTTGAACATCGTATCCGTTAGCATACTGGTTAGTCCCATCGATTTTGACAGCCCCATTGCTATCATCATCCTGAGTCCAGTTAAAGGGAGCATATGCTGCTTCCATCCCGATGCGTAAATATTCATCGGCTTGGGCAACATTGACAAGTCCCAGCATCAGCAAGAGACTTGTGAAAATAGATAAGTATATTTTTCTCATGATTTCTCCTATTTCTAATCTATTAAAAAATAACTGTCTCCTATTTTATCGAAAAAAACTCTATTTTTCAATATAGGTAAGCCCTTACTTGAGAAAAAATGATATAATAATAGCAAAGATAAAAAGGGGGCTTAGTTGATGAAAAAAACTTTTTTCTTACTAGTGTTAGGCTTGTTTTGCCTTCTGCCATTCTCTGTTTTTGCCATTGATTTTAAGATAAACTCTTATCAAGGAGATTTGTATATTCATGCAGACAATACGGCAGAATTTAGACAGAAGATAGTTTACCAGTTTGAGGAGGACTTTAAGGGGCAAATCGTGGGACTTGGACGTGCTGGCAAGATGCCTAGCGGATTTGAGATAGATCCTCAACCAAAGGTTCAGGCCTCGAAAAATGGTGCTGAACTAGCAGACGTTACTAGCGAAGTGATAGAAGGAGCAGATGGTTATACTGTTAAAGTTTATAATCCAGGTCAGGAGGGCGACACAGTTGAAGTTGACCTCGTTTGGAACTTAAAGAATTTGCTTTTCCTTTATGATGATATCGCTGAATTAAATTGGCAACCTCTGACAGATAGTTCAGGGGCTATTGGGAAGTTTGAATTTCATGTAAGGGGAGACAAGGGGGCTGAAAAACTCTTTTTCCATACAGGGAAACTTTTTAGAGAGGGAACAGTTGAAAAGAGTAACCTTGATTATACTATCCGTTTAGACAATCTTCCAGCTAAGCGTGGAGTTGAGTTGCATGCCTATTGGCCTCGAACTGATTTTGCTAGCGCTAGGGATCAGGGATTGAAAGGGAATCGTTTAGAAGAGTTTAATAAGATAGAAGACTCGATTGTTAAAGAAAAAGAGCAAAGTAAACAACTCGTTACTTGGGTCTTCCCTTCGATACTTTCTATCTCCTTGTTATTGAGCGTTTTCTTCTATTTCATCTATAGAAGAAAGACCACTCCTTCGGTCAAATATGCCAAAAATCATCGTATCTATGAACCACCAATGGAATTAGAGCCTATGGTTTTATCAGAGGCTGTCTACTCGACATCCTTGGAGGAAGTGAGTCCCTTGGTCAAGGGAGCTGGAAAATTCACCTTTGACCAACTTATTCAAGCTACCTTGCTAGATGTGATAGACCGTGGGAATGTCTCTATCATTTCAGAAGGAGATGCAGTTGGTTTGAGGCTAGTAAAAGAAGATGGTTTGTCAAGCTTTGAGAAAGACTGTCTAAATCTGGCTTTTTCAGGCAAAAAAGAAGAAACTCTTTCCAATTTGTTTGCGGATTACAAGGTATCTGATAGTCTTTATCGTAGAGCAAAAGTCTCTGATGAAAAACGGATTCAAGCAAGAGGGCTTCAACTCAAATCTTCTTTTGAAGAAGTATTGAACCAGATGCAAGAAGGAGTGAGAAGTCGAGTTTCCTTCTGGGGGCTCCCAGATTATTATCGTCCCTTGACTGGTGGAGAAAAAGCCTTGCAAGTGGGGATGGGACTCTCTACTATCCTACCTCTATTTATCGGATTTGGTTTGTTCTTGTACAGTTTGGATGTTTATGGCTATCTTTACCTCCTCTTGCCAATACTTGGTTTTTTAGGTTTGGTTTTGGCTGTTTTCTATTATTGGAAGCTTCGATTAGATAATCGTGATGGTGTCCTAAATGAAGCAGGAGCAGAAGTATACTATCTCTGGACCAGTTTTGAAAATATGTTGCGTGAGATTGCACGATTGGATCAGGCTGAATTGGAAAGTATTGTGGTCTGGAATCGTCTCTTGGTCTATGCGACCTTATTTGGCTATGCGGACAAGGTTAGTCATTTGATGAAGGTTCATCAGATTCAAGTGGAAAATCCAGATATCAATCTCTATGTAGCATATGGCTGGCATAGTATGTTTTATCATTCAAGCGCGCAAATGAGCCATTATGCTAGTGTCGCAAATACAGCAAGTACCTACTCCGTATCTTCTGGAAGTGGAAGTTCTGGCGGTGGTTTCTCTGGAGGCGGAGGTGGTGGAAGTATCGGTGCCTTTTAAAGAGAGCTATCACTGGCTGAAAAAATATGCTATAATGGAAGATAGAAAAAGGAGTAATCTATGTATCTTATTGAAATTTTAAAATCTATCTTCTTCGGTATTGTTGAAGGAATTACGGAATGGTTGCCGATTTCGAGTACAGGGCACTTGATTTTAGCAGAGGAGTTTATCCAATACCAAAATCAGAATGAATCTTTTATGTCCATGTTTAATGTCGTGATTCAGCTTGGTGCGATTTTAGCGGTTATGGTGATTTACTTTAACAAGCTCAATCCTTTCAAACCGACTAAGGATAAGCAGGAAGTTCGTAAGACTTGGAGACTGTGGTTGAAGGTCTTGGTTGCCACTTTGCCTTTACTTGCCGTCTTTAAATTTGATGATTGGTTTGATACCCACTTCCATAACATGGTTTCAGTTGCTCTCATGTTGATTATCTATGGGATTGCCTTTATCTATTTGGAAAAGCGCAATAAAGCGCGTGCTATCGAGCCAAGTGTGACAGAGTTGGACAAGCTTCCTTATACGACAGCTTTCTATATCGGACTCTTCCAAGTTCTTGCTCTTTTACCAGGAACCAGTCGTTCTGGGGCAACGATTGTCGGTGGTTTGTTAAATGGAACCAGTCGTTCTGTTGTGACAGAATTTACCTTCTATCTTGGAATTCCAGTTATGTTTGGAGCCAGTGCCTTAAAGATTTTCAAATTTGTAAAAGCAGGACAACTCTTGAGCTTTGGGCAATTGTTCTTGCTCTTGGTTGCGATGGGAGTAGCTTTTGCAGTCAGCATGGTCGCTATTCGCTTCTTGACCAGCTATGTGAAAAAACACGACTTTACCCTTTTCGGTAAATACCGCATCGTGCTTGGTAGTATCTTATTGCTTTATAGCTTTGTTCGTTTATTTGTATAAGAAAAACCTTGAAGGGGCAGCTCTTCAAGGTTTTAAAATCCAGTCACGGTAATCCCCAATAGGCGGACACCTCTTTCTTTATCGCTTAACTCTTCATAGAGTTGCAGGGCTAGTTGGCTTATCTGACTAGCATCCTGTGTTTTTTGAGCCAGACTTTTTCGTTTAGTGAGAGTTGAAAAGTC
>CAJZLM010000086.1:0-5148 GCA_916050595.1 Streptococcus mitis
AAAGCATTTTGTTGTAGAATTCAACGACAAGTGCTTCGTTGATTTCTGGGTTGATTTCATCGCGTTCTGGCAAGCGAGTCAATGAACCTTCCAATTTTTCAGCGTCGAATGATACGAATGCTGGACGTCCAAGAGTAGCTTCTACTGCTTCAAGGATAGCTGGAACTTTCAATGATTTTTCACGAACTGAGATCACTTGACCTGGAGTTACGCGGTATGATGGGATATCAACGCGTTTTCCGTCAACAAGGATGTGACCGTGGTTTACGAATTGACGAGCTTGACGACGAGTAGTCGCAAGACCAAGACGGTAAACAACGTTATCCAAACGACGTTCCAAAAGAAGCATGAAGTTGAAACCTAGGATTCCGCCTTTGATTTTTGTAGCTTGTACGAACAAGTTACGGAATTGTTTTTCACCTACACCGTAAGTGAAACGAAGTTTTTGTTTTTCAGCCAATTGCAAACCGTATTCTGACAATTTTGAACGGTTGTTTGGTCCGTGTTGTCCTGGTACGTAGTTACGACGTGCCAATTCTTTACCTGTACCTGTAAGTGAAAGGCCAAGGCGACGAGCTTGTTTCCAAGATGGTCCTGTATAACGTGACATGTGAATGTCCTCCTGATATAAATAATATTTCGGTGGAAATAGTCACTTAGAAAGCCCTGATTCGTGCAGATGCCCTTCGCCTAAACAGCCAAGGTTACTTATCATAAGACACCTGTTGACGAGCTTCATGCTTTCCTGCTGATATTTCACACAAAATCCATTCTACCATGAATGGCTAGATTTGTAAAGGGGTTTTAGGTTTTATTTTCATTGCCAGAGAGATTGAGAAGGAGGGTAAAGGTGCTTCCTAGACCGTACTGGCTGCTGACTGTGATTTCCCCACCCAATTGATGGGCCAATTCACGCGCAATCGCAAGACCCAAGCCATGACCACCTGTTTTCATGTTACGAGAAGTTTCTACACGATAAAGGCGTTTGAAAATATTCTCCAAATCCTCTGGGGCAATCCCCTGTCCCTCATCGGTCACACTGATTGAAAGCTGGTTATTTTCCAGCTTAGCCACCACTTCCAGCTTGGTTCCTGGGGCTGAGTATTTAAAAGCGTTATTGACCAGATTCACCAAGATACGAGAAAGTTTGGCATAATCTCCCTCAATTCGGGCAGACTCAGGGATTACCTGCAAATGGACATCTCGTTCCTCCTGCTCAATCAAGAACTGAAATTCACTCATGCACTCAATCAAGAGCTGATCCAGAAAAATACTATCTTTACTAGTCGTCTCCGCCTGATTTCTAGCTGTGTTTAGGGTCAAAAAATTCAACTCTTCAACCAGTTTATTAAGCCTTTCTGTCTGGCGTCCAATGGTTGCTAGATAATGGTCCTGTTCTCCTTCCTTGATAACCCCATCCAAAATTCCTTCTACCGTCGCTTGGATCGAAGTGATGGGGGTCTTGATATCATGCGAAAGTTGAGCAATCATCAAGCCCTTTTCTCGTTCGCTTTCTTCCAAGGAATCAAAGGTGGCCTGCAAATCATGGGACATTTCATTGAAAGCTTGGCCTAATTGTTGAAATTCTACAGGGCCTTGAACCTCCAGACTTGATGGAAAGTCCTTGTCCGCTACACGCTTGGCATGTTCCTTAAGTTTGCCCAACGACGTAAATACCGGCGATAGGAGAAAGAGACTAATCCCAGCACCGACAAAACTAGCCATGAGAGTCATCCCCACTAGGAAATAAATCTCTCTTTCTTCAATTAACATTCGCTGGATAGCCCAAAAAACCACGATAATCGTTAGGAGTGTTGAAATAATATACCCCACTAAAATATAACTTTTTAATTTCATTGACTACCTCGTGCTTTCTCGATTTTGTAGCCCAAGCCCCAGACGGTTTTGATGGTCGGTGTTTCTGCACTAGCATGTTTAGCCAACTCCTGTCGAAGAGCATGAATATGAACATTCAAGGTATTAGTGTCATCCACATAGTCTTCCTGCCAGACCTTTTCATAGAGGTCTGTCTTAGAGAAAACCCGCTCTGGATTGCTGGCTAAAAGCCATAGAAGTTCGAAGGATTTGACGGTCAAATCAAGCGCCACATCTCCAACTTGGACCTCATGACTACCGTGATTCATCCGTAAATCCCCGAGACTGACGACCTCTGTCTCACCTCCACGATGAAGACGACGCAAGATATTGTAGACACGCAAAACCAGCTCACGAGGGCTAAAGGGCTTGGCAATAAAATCATCTGCCCCCAAGCTTAGGCCGTAAATTTTATCCTGCTCACTGGTTTTAGCCGTGATAAAGAGAAAAGGCTGATCCGGAGATTGATACTGAACCTCACTAATCAAGTCATAACCATCCATCCGAGGCATCATGATATCTGTAATAATCAAATCAATAGCCTTTCGCTTGAAGATTTCCAAGGCCTCTACTCCATCATGGGCCACCAAAACCTGATATCCTGCCTGAACCAGATAACGTTGATGAATATCTGTGATTTCTACCTCGTCGTCAACGAGTAAAATTGTCTTTCCCATCTGTCTCTCCTTTGAAAAAAACAGTGCTATACCACAATAGTATAACACTATTTTTATCTCTTTACGAACATTCTAAACGATATCTGGATTTTTCAAATCCTAGATAGAAAGTCTGTAGCTAGACTAGTCATTTTCCTCTTTTTTAGCTTTCAAACCGAGGCCACCTAACAGTCCGGCCAAAGCTAATCCAAAGAATCCAAGAGTAGCCATTGATGTTTGGGCTTCACCAGTATATGGAAGCATGTCTTTTTGGTCTTTCATTTGATCAGCCATCATTGGACTTGATACCTTGTTAGTAGATACCATCTTGCCTTCATCAGACATTTTGCTTGAGGCTGCTGGAGCTTGATCTTGTTTCATGCTTGGTGTTGCCATAGGCTGGCTAGCATTCATGGTTTTGTCCTGCTCTTTGTTAGGCATCATCTTATCCTGACTAGCAGCTGGCATTTTAGATTTCATATCATTGAGGGACTTATACCCATTCAAGTTCACTGTCAATTCTTTAGTCGCTACAAGATTAGTCAAATCGGCCTTGCCATCTTTAGCACCGTAAACTTTGATGGTAGCTTTATAGCTTTGTGTGCCGTTTTGTTTCAAGAGGTCAAGCAATTCTTTGTCAGATTTACCTTGAGTACCGGCCAAGTCCACTTCATAGAAGTAAAGGCCTTTGCCTAATTTTTCTACTGGTGGAAGAGCAGGATTTTTAGCTGAACCATTGTCTGACCATGGAGCCTTGTCGGATGCTTTCAAGATAAGGCGAGTCAACATACCGTCACCAGCGAAGAATTCATATGGAATGACTTGGTTGACGCCGGCTGTGAATGGACCAGGGAAATTGGCTTTGTCCAAGTAAGTAGCTGGAACATCTACTGTGTCTTTGGTGTTGTCGGCTACACCTTTTTGCACTTCAGCTGGGGTAGTTGCTGGTTGAACTTCATTTGCTTCACGGTCTTGTCCAGAAACTGTAGGCGCAGGATTTGTCGCAGGTTTAACCGCATCTTCTGTTTCTTTCTTAGATTCTGGTTTTGCTTGCACTTCTTCTTTTGGCGCTACCACTTGGTCTTTATCAGCTACATTCACTTTTTCTGGAGAGCTTGTAGCATCCAAGCTTGCTTTAGGTGTTGAGTCTGCCTTCTCTGAAGGAAGAGCTGTATCGACTGCTTCTTTGAGAAGTTCTACTGGTAAGTCACTCTTTTCACTCACCGAAGTAGCATCTGGCACAACTTGAGCAGGGGTCGGATTGACCACATCGGCACGTACAGAACTTGGCTGACCAACTAGGACAAAGAAGCCACTGGCTACAACAACTGAGGCAACACCGACACTAAGACGGCGAATAGACCAACGAGTATATCTTTGATTTGGATTGAATTTCATAGGATTCTCCTTAGAGTTTTTCTTTATTTGATGACTCTAGTATAATCTCCTAAAATTAAAAAGGATTAAGAAAAAGTTAAAATTTTTCTTAAATCCCTCTTATAAAATACTTATATTAATTAAATCCATAAACAGACTTGGTGATTTGATAAACGACATTGGAAAGTTTGCGGGCTGGCAAGACTGAATGTTTGGTCAAACGGCTCAACATGGTCTTCCGAATAGCCTGAAAGACCTCTGGATTTTCCTGCTGAATATAGGTCCACAGCTCCCGTTTTTTGGCAAGATGCTCTGCTGTGCCTGCTCGGTTGAGTAGGGCACTGGAAATCACCGTCGTGATTTCAATATGATTCAGCAAATATTCTCGCATTTTTGGATGACTCACTTTGGACAAGTCAAGCTGGTCTACCAAGAGTCGATTGACCTTGAGTTGCTGGTCAATACGCTTAATCATCACTTGCTCATTGACAGACTGGTCCTCACGCCCAATCAAATAACGATAGAAATCAACAGGCAGATAGTACATGGTCTTGACCTGCTGAAGGGGGGTAAAGACAAAAAGATTATCGACATAAAAAGTATGCTCAGGCAGTTGGAACTGGCTCGCTCTCAACAAATCTGTCCGGTAAATCAGCGAGTGCATCATGATATACTGGCCTTTTGAGAAATTTCCGACCTGGTCCCAGCCAAAAATCTGTTGGACAGGCAAGACTGACTCGTAACTCATACTCTTCTTACGAGACTGACCTTCCTTTTCATATACAAAATTAGTCACAAAGGCATCAACTTCCTGCCCCTCACTCTCTAGTTCCTGCAAGGTTTCAAGAATTTTTAAATAGGCACGAGGATCTACCCAGTCATCACTATCAACTACTTTAAAATAGCGTCCAGAAGCCTCCGTCAAGCCACGATTGACCGCACCGCCATGGCCTTTATTTTCCTGATAGATGGCTCTAACGATGTTAGGATACTTGCTGGCCAAACGCTCAGCGATTTCCTGAGTCTGGTCCTGAGACCCATCATTGATAATCAAAATCTCAACTTGCTCACCACCAATCACTAGCGACTCCACACAGTAATGAAGATAGGCAGCAGCATTATAGCTAGGGATGGCGATAGACAATAACTTCATAATCTACTCCTTTAGGGGACTGATTTTTTCTTACTCTCTTCTCACTTCTTTCTATTCTACCATAAAGTCCAGTTTTTGAAGGACTTT
>CAJZLM010000087.1:0-5124 GCA_916050595.1 Streptococcus mitis
CCATTATTGCTTACCATTATACCAAAAAAAGTGAGATTCTATTACCCAAAAGGCCGATTTTGTAGTATAATAGTACGGTGTGAAAAAATCTGAAAAATGAGAAAGGATAAGGGATATGAAACAAGTTTTTCTCTCTACAACAACTGAATTTAAAGAGATCGATACGCTTGAACCGGGTACTTGGATCAATCTCGTCAATCCGACTCAAAATGAATCACTCGAAATCGCTAACGCCTTCGATATTGATATTGCCGACCTTCGTGCACCACTCGATGCGGAAGAAATGTCTCGTATTACCATCGAAGATGAGTATACTTTGATCATCGTGGACGTGCCGGTCACAGAAGAAAGAAATAACCGCACCTACTACGTCACCATCCCGCTTGGTATTATCATCACTGAGGAAACCATTATCACTACTTGTTTGGAACCATTACCGGTCCTCGATGTCTTTATCAACCGTCGCTTGCGTAATTTCTATACCTTCATGCGCTCACGTTTTATCTTCCAGATTCTCTATCGCAATGCAGAACTTTACCTAACAGCCCTTCGTTCGATTGACCGTAAGAGTGAACAAATCGAAAGTCAACTGCATCAATCAACTCGTAATGAAGAATTGATTGAGCTCATGGAATTGGAAAAAACCATCGTCTATTTCAAGGCCTCCCTCAAAACAAATGAGCGCGTGATTAAGAAATTAACCAGCTCAACCAGCAATATCAAGAAATACCTTGAAGACGAAGACCTGCTTGAAGACACCCTGATTGAAACCCAACAGGCCATCGAGATGGCAGACATTTATGGAAACGTCTTGCATTCTATGACAGAGACCTTCGCCTCTATCATTTCCAACAACCAGAACAACATCATGAAAACCTTGGCCCTTGTGACCATCGTCATGTCCATCCCAACCATGGTCTTTTCTGCCTACGGGATGAACTTTAAGGATAATGAAATCCCCCTAAACGGCGAGCCAAATGCCTTCTGGTTAATCGTCTTTATCGCCTTTGCTATGAGTGTCTCGCTCACTCTCTATCTCATCCATAAAAAATGGTTCTAAGAGGAGTTCCTATGTCTCAGATTGATCTACAAAAATTAACAAAGAAAAACCAAGAGTTTATCCACATCGCTACCCAACAATTCATCAAAGATGGAAAAACAGACGCTGAAATCAAGGCTATCTTTGAGGAAGTTATTCCCCAAATCCTTGAGGAGCAAGCCAAGGGTACGACTGCTCGTTCCCTCTATGGCGCACCGACCCACTGGGCTCATAGTTTCACTGTCAAGGAACAATATGAAAAAGAGCATCCAAAAGAAAATGATGATCCAAAACTCATGATTATGGACTCAGCTCTTTTCATCACTAGCCTCTTTGCCCTCGTCAGCGCCCTCACAACCTTCTTCTCAGCAGATCAAGCTTTCGGCTATGGATTTGTCACTCTCCTATTAGTTGGACTGGTTGGTGGATTTGCCTTCTACTTGATGTACTACTTTGTTTACCAATACTATGGACCAGATATGGACCGCAGTCAACGTCCACCTTTCTGGAAATCTGTACTAGTTATCCTAGCTTCTATGTTCCTTTGGTTGCTTGTCTTCTTTGCAACAAGCTTCCTACCAGCTAGCCTTAACCCAGTACTTGCTCCATTGCCACTGGCTATTATCGGAGCAGCCCTCCTAGCCCTTCGCTTCTATCTCAAGAAACGCTTGAATATCCGCAGCGCAAGTGCAGGACCAACACGTTATTAAGAAGAATCATAAAAGCAACTGCAGGCGCGGTTGCTTTTTCACTTACTTTTTTGATTTTAAAGTATTCTTCTGACATCCCACATAGCTCTATCTAATCTTTTGTGATAAAATAGGCTCAATCTATTTCTAGGGGGATAAAATATGATTTCTACTATTGGTATTGTTAGTTTATCTAGTGGCATTATCGGAGAGGACTTTGTCAAACACGAAGTGGACTTGGGTGTCCAACGTCTCAAGGACCTGGGACTCAATCCTATCTTTTTGCCCCATTCGCTAAATGGATTAGACTTTATCAAGAACCATCCTGAAGCTCGTGCAGAGGATTTGATTCATGCCTTTTCTGATGATAGTATCGATATGATCCTATGTGCCATCGGTGGAGACGATACCTATCGCTTACTACCTTATCTTTTTGAAAATGACCAACTCCAAAAGGTTATCAAACAAAAAATTTTTCTTGGCTTCTCGGATACAACCATGAACCATCTCATGTTGCATAAACTAGGAATCAAGACTTTTTATGGGCAATCCTTTTTAGCAGACATTTGTGAATTGGACAAGGAAATGCTAGCCTATAGCCTTCACTACTTTAAAGAATTGATTGAGACGGGAAGAATCTCAGAAATCCGCCCTAGTGACGTTTGGTATGATGAAAGGACTGACTTCAGTCCCAAGGCTCTGGGGACACCCCGTGTCAGTCATGCAAATACCGGTTTTGAGTTGTTGCAAGGAAATGCCCAGTTCGAGGGAAAAATCCTCGGTGGTTGCCTCGAATCCCTCTACGATATCTTTGACAACTCTCGATACGCAGATAGCACGGAGCTCTGCCAAAAATACAAACTTTTCCCTGACTTGTCAGACTGGGAAGGAAAAATCCTCTTGCTAGAAACAAGCGAAGAAAAGCCTGAGCCGGAAGACTTCAAAAAGATGTTGCGGACTGTAAAGGACACTGGCATATTCGAGGCCATCAGCGGACTCTTGGTCGGGAAACCTATGGATGAAACTTTCTATGACGACTATAAAGAGGCACTATTGGATATCATTGACAGCAATATTCCAATTGTCTATAATCTGAATGTCGGCCACGCAACTCCGAGAGCAATTGTCCCCTTCGGAGTCCATGCCTATGTAGATGCACAGGAGCAAGTCATTCGCTTTGACTATAACAAAAAATAAATAGTGTCTCTATTTTTGTGCTTTTGTATTCGTTTTCGTTACAATTTGTATCTGAATTTATTGCATTTCGCTAATTTCTATGATATCCTTTTGAAGGAGGTGTATATGACAAAACAAAAAATTAATCGAATCGTAGGTTCTATTGGTGCCTTTATTGGAATTATAGTATTTATTGCCTACATACCTCAAATTATCGCTAATTTACAGGGAAATAAAGCTCAACCATTTCAACCTTTATCAGCTGCTATATCTTGCTTAATCTGGGTTATTTATGGATGGACAAAGGAACCTAAGAAGGATTGGATACTAATCATTCCAAATTCAGCTGGTGTTATTTTAGGTGGAATCACTTTTTTGACTTCACTCTAACAAATCTAATAGTATATATAAAAAGCTGGGAAAAATTTCTCAGCTTTTTTCTATATTCTCAGATATGCTAGTTACCTGTACATACTAACGACCGCTTTTCCACTCACAATCATTCTCATGGTCATCAACTAGCCCTGCAGCCTGTAGAAAAGACAAGACGGCGACTGGGCCTGTGAACTTGAAACCTCTTTTTTTGAGATCTTTGGCCAATTTCTCAGACAAGGGTGTTTTAGCTGGGGCTTGGCGGTAATCGGGAACATCGTTAACGATCGTTTTCCCCTCAACAAAAGACCAAAGATAGGCATCAAAAGAGCCGTACTCTGCCTGTAGTCGTAGAAAGGCTTGGGCGTTAGCGCGTGTAGCAAAAATCTTGGCTCTATTTCGGATGATGGCTGGATTATCCAGCAAGGCTTCCAATTCGGTATCGGTCATCTCTGCAACTGCTTGAATTTGATAGCCATGAAAGGCTTCTCGGAAAGCCTGACGTTTGTTGAGCACCGTTTCCCAAGACAGACCAGCCTGATAGGTTTCCATACACAACAACTCAAACAATGCTTGGTCATCATGGAGGGGTTGACCCCACTCCTCATCATGATAGGCAATGTAGAGCGGATTGGTCATCTTGACCCACGAACAACGTTTTGTCATGCTCTGCTCCTATTTGACCAACATTTTAAGGGCCGACTTGATATAGTTCTCAGCTGTATCTGTCGTTCCTTCAAAGAATTTCTTGATTTTCTTGAGCTCAGTTGCCTTGTAGCCCAGAGCCAGCATGGCTTCCATGGCTTCTTCCAATTCTTGATTTTCAGCGCTAGCTTGCACTGCCACCTTGGCAGGAAGGTCATCTCCTGCAACTACTACCTTGCCTTCCAAGTCCAGCACCATCTGCTGGGCTGTTTTCTTGCCAATTTTAGGGAACTTGGTCAAGTAGGTAATATTCTTGGTTTCGATGGCTTGAACCAAGCCAGCATTGTCATCAGCAGCGATAATAGCAAGAGCTGATACAGGACCAATCCCAGAGACCGAAATCAGACTGAGAAAGAGCTTTTTCTCGTCTTCTGAGCGAAATCCATAAAGTAGATGGGCATCCTCACGTACAACTTGATGCACATAAATTTGAGCTTCTTGATTGACCTGACCTGAATAAGCATAAGGATTGGCCACATGCAATATATAACCAATACCGTCGGTTTCAAGAACAATGTATTTAGCAGTGATTTTGGTAATGATTCCTTTTAAATATTCGTACATAGTTTTCCTTTTAGTTTAATATTTTCCCAATTCACGGAGACTAGTGTGATTCTCCTGAATACGCCGGAACATCTTTTCCATATCCGACTTGGTGAAGTGCACCAAAACAGGACGTCCGTGAGGACAGTTATAGGGATTGTCACATTGAGAAAGTTGATAAAGGAGCTGTCTGGCCGAATGGTCATCGATACGATGATTGGCCTTGATAGATCTCTTGCAGGACATCATAATAGCTAGCTCTGCTCGGTATTTCTTGATAGAAACTTCCTTGGTCAAAAGGAGCATGTCACACATTTCATAGATGCCTGACTCAATCTCTTCTTCTGCCATCCAAATAGGATGTTCGCGTAGGATAAATTGATTTTCTCCGTACTCTGCTAGAAAGACGCCCACTTCCTCTAAAAGAGGCATTCTTTCCTTGATACGAAGGGCATCATCTGCTGGAAATTCAAAGATGTAGGGCACTAGGAGCTGCTGCTGGCTCTGGTCAACATTGCCAATACTTTCGCGATACTCCTCATACTTAACCCGCTCCTGGGCTGCGTGTTGGTCTATGATGTAAAGCCCATCTCGACCTTG
>CAJZLM010000088.1:0-5117 GCA_916050595.1 Streptococcus mitis
GAAGGCGAGCGTATCCGTGATAAGAAGGCTCGTTATGAAAAAATTGCAGAGCGCGCTCTTAGCGACTTAGAGGAATTTTTAACAGTCTAATTTTTTTCAAAGAATTGCTCATGATACTATAAAAATCTTAGAAATTGTGATAAAATAGGTAGGATAAAAGAAGGAGAGTGAAAATGGCGAATCCCAAGTATAAACGTATTTTAATCAAGTTATCAGGTGAAGCCCTTGCCGGTGAACGAGGCGTAGGGATTGATATCCAAACAGTTCAAACAATCGCAAAAGAGATTCAAGAAGTTCATAGCTTAGGTATCGAAATTGCCCTTGTTATCGGTGGAGGAAATCTCTGGCGTGGAGAACCTGCAGCAGAAGCAGGTATGGACCGCGTTCAGGCAGATTACACAGGAATGCTTGGGACTGTTATGAATGCTCTTGTGATGGCAGATTCATTGCAACAAGTTGGAGTTGATACACGTGTACAAACAGCTATTGCCATGCAACAAGTTGCAGAGCCTTATGTCCGTGGACGTGCTCTTCGTCACCTTGAAAAAGGTCGTATCGTTATCTTTGGTGCCGGAATTGGTTCACCATACTTCTCAACAGATACAACAGCGGCCCTTCGTGCAGCTGAAATCGAAGCGGATGCTATCCTTATGGCTAAAAATGGCGTCGATGGTGTTTACAATGCCGATCCTAAGAAAGACAAGACAGCTGTTAAATTTGAAGAATTGACCCACCGTGACGTTATCAATAAAGGTCTCCGTATCATGGACTCAACAGCTTCAACCCTCTCAATGGATAACGACATTGACTTGGTTGTCTTCAACATGAACCAACCAGGCAACATCAAACGTGTCGTATTTGGTGAAAATATCGGAACAACAGTTTCAAACAATATCGAAGAAAAGGAATAAGAAAATTATGGCTAATGCAATTATTGAAAAAGCTAAAGAGAGAATGACCCAATCTCACCAATCACTTGCTCGTGAGTTTGGTGGTATCCGTGCAGGTCGTGCCAATGCAAGCTTGCTTGACCGTGTACATGTAGAATACTATGGAGTAGAGACTCCTCTTAATCAAATCGCTTCAATTACGATTCCAGAAGCGCGTGTTTTGTTGGTGACACCATTTGACAAGTCTTCATTGAAAGACATCGAACGTGCCTTGAACGCTTCTGATCTTGGTATCACACCAGCTAACGACGGTTCTGTGATTCGTTTGGTTATCCCTGCTCTTACAGAAGAAACTCGTCGTGACCTTGCTAAAGAAGTGAAGAAGGTCGGCGAAAATGCTAAAGTGGCTGTCCGCAATATCCGTCGCGATGCTATGGACGAAGCTAAGAAACAAGAAAAAGCAAAAGAAATCACTGAAGACGAATTGAAGACTCTTGAAAAAGACATTCAAAAAGTAACAGATGATGCTGTGAAACACATCGACGACATGACTGCCAATAAAGAAAAAGAAATCTTGGAAGTCTAAGAAATAAACAGAAAAACTCAGTTGGCATTGCTGGCTGAGTTTTATTCGAAAGAAGGAAATATGAATACAAATCTTGCAAGTTTTATCGTTGGACTGATCATCGATGAAAATGACCGATTTTACTTTGTGCAAAAGGATGGCCAAACCTATGCGCTTGCCAAGGAAGAAGGTCAGCATACAGTAGGGGATACGGTTAAAGGTTTCACCTATACAGATATGAAGCAAAAACTCCGCTTGACGACTCTAGAAGTGACTACTACTCAGGACCAATTTGGTTGGGGACGTGTCACAGAAGTTCGTAAGGACTTGGGTGTTTTTGTAGATACAGGTCTTCCTGACAAGGAAATCGTTGTGTCACTCGATATTCTCCCTGAGCTCAAGGAACTCTGGCCTAAGAAGGGTGATCAACTCTACATCCGTCTTGAAGTGGACAAGAAAGACCGTATCTGGGGCATCTTGGCTTATCAAGAAGATTTTCAACGTCTAGCTCGTCCTGCCTACAACAACATGCAGAACCAAAACTGGCCAGCCATTGTGTACCGCCTCAAGCTGTCAGGAACCTTTGTCTACCTACCAGAAAATAACATGCTTGGCTTTATCCACCCTAGTGAGCGCTACGCAGAGCCACGTTTGGGACAAGTTCTAGATGCGCGTGTCATTGGTTTCCGTGAAGTGGACCGCACTCTGAACCTCTCCCTCAAACCACGTTCTTTTGAGATGTTGGAAAACGATGCTCAGATGATTTTGACTTACTTAGAAAGTAATGGCGGTTTCATGACCTTAAATGATAAGTCATCTCCTGATGATATCAAAGCAACCTTTGGTATTTCTAAAGGTCAGTTCAAGAAAGCACTCGGTGGCTTGATGAAGGCTGGCAAAATCAAGCAAGACCAGTTTGGGACAGAGTTGATTTAGGGTGCTATATGAGAAAATCATTTTACACTTGGCTCATGACTGAGCGCAATCCTAAAAGTAATAGTCCAAAAGCTATCTTGGCAGACCTAGCTTTTGAAGAGTCAGCCTTCCCAAAACATACGGATGATTTCGATGAGGTCAGTCGCTTTTTGGAAGAACATGCCAGTTTCTCTTTTAACCTAGGAGACTTTGACGCTATCTGGCAAGAATACTTAGAACACTAGCATGATTCACTGGGTTTGGGCTAGTAATTTCTCCATCCCTCTGCTATAATAAAAAGAAATAAAAGGATTAGAGAGGTTCTTTATTTGAAGGAACATTCAATAGACATTCAACTGAGTCATCCAGATGACCTGTTTCATCTTTTTGGTTCCAATGAACGCCATCTTCGTTTGATGGAAGAAGAGCTCGATGTGGTGATTCATGCTCGTACGGAGATTGTCCAGGTTTTGGGAGAAGAGACTGCCTGTGAGGAAGCACGTCAGGTTATTCAAGCTTTGATGGTTTTGGTGAATCGGGGGATGACAGTCGGCACACCAGATGTGGTGACGGCGATTAGCATGGTCAAAAATGATGAAATCGACAAGTTTGTCGCCCTTTACGAAGAAGAAATCATCAAGGACAATACTGGGAAACCAATCCGTGTCAAAACCTTGGGTCAAAAGCTTTATGTGGACAGTGTCAAACAGCATGATGTGACCTTTGGAATTGGGCCTGCAGGGACAGGGAAGACCTTTCTTGCAGTGACCTTGGCAGTGACAGCTCTTAAACGTGGGCAGGTCAAACGGATTATCCTAACTCGTCCAGCAGTGGAAGCAGGTGAGAGTCTAGGTTTTCTTCCGGGTGACCTTAAGGAGAAGGTGGATCCTTACCTTCGTCCTGTTTACGATGCCTTGTATCAGATTCTGGGGAAAGACCAGACGACTCGTCTCATGGAGCGTGAAATTATCGAGATTGCACCTCTTGCCTACATGCGTGGACGGACCTTGGATGATGCCTTTGTCATTCTCGATGAGGCGCAAAATACAACCATCATGCAGATGAAGATGTTCTTAACTCGTTTAGGCTTTAACTCTAAAATGATTGTCAATGGAGATATCAGTCAGATTGACCTGCCACGGAATGTCAAGTCCGGTTTGATTGATGCTCAGGAGAAACTCAAGAATATTCACCAGATTGACTTTGTTCATTTTTCAGCCAAGGATGTGGTTCGTCATCCAGTTGTCGCTCAGATTATCCGAGCTTATGAACCAGCTCCAATTAAAAATGAAGAGCGTGAAGAATTAGATCCTCAACCTCTATCTGAAGGATAGTTCTTTTGTACTTACAAGTTATCTCAATACTAAGTATAAATTTGCTTTTTAAATATTTCATTCAATATCCTTATCTTAGTTAGAAACTTTTCAAGTGGTGGAATCCTATGGAATCAATCTTTTTAAAACTAGCTCAGTATCCCATAGTCGAGACAGAGCGTTTATTGCTTAGACCTGTAACCTTGGATGATGCGGAAGCAATGTTTGACTATGCCTCGGACAAGGATAATACGCGCTACACTTTTCCAACCAATCAAAGCTTGGAAGAAACTCAAAATAATATTGCTCAGTTCTACTTGGCCAATCCCTTAGGACGTTGGGGAATAGAACTAAAAAGCAATGGTCAGTTTATCGGTACCATTGATTTGCACAAGATTGATCCTGCTCTTAAGAGGGCAGCTATTGGTTACATTATCAATAAAAAATATTGGAATCAAGGTTTGACGACAGAAGCCAATCGTGCCGTGATTGAGCTTGCTTTTGAGAAGGTTGGAATGAACAAGTTGACCGCCCTTCACGATAAGGACAATCCTGCATCTGGAAAGGTCATGGAGAAATCAGGCATGCGTTTTTCCCATGCAGAACCATATGCTTGTATGGACCAGCATGAAGAAGGCCGAATCGTTACAAGAGTTCATTATGTCTTGACCAAGGAAGACTATTTTGCAAATAAATAAGCAGTTGAGAAGAAATTTTCAACTGTTTTTTCTTCCTCTTACGAATAATCTAAGAGAGGAGAAAATATGGAAGCAATTATCGAGAAAATCAAAGAGTATAAAATCATCGTCATCTGTACTGCTCTGGGCTTGCTTGTAGGAGGATTTTTCCTACTAAAACCAGCTCCACACACACCTGTCAAGGAAACGAATTTGCAGGCAGAAGTTGCAGCTGTTTCCAAGGATTCATCGACCGAAAAGGAAGTGAAGAAGGAAGAAAAGGAAGAACCCCTTGAACAAGATCTAATCACAGTAGATGTAAAAGGCGCTGTTAAAGCACCTGGAATTTATGACTTGCCTGTAGGTAGTCGAGTCAATGACGCTGTTCAGAAGGCTGGTGGCTTGACAGAGCAAGCAGACAGCAAGTCGCTCAATCTAGCTCAGAAAGTTAGTGATGAGGCTCTGGTTTACGTTCCAACTAAGGGCGAAGAAGCAGCTAGTCAACAGGCAGGTTCTGGAGCGACTTCTTCAACAAGCAAGGAAAAGAAGATCAATATTAACAAGGCCAGTCTGGAAGAACTCAAGCAGGTCAAAGGCTTGGGAGGAAAACGAGCCCAGGATATTATCGATCATCGTGAGACGAATGGCAAATTCAAGTCGGTTGATGAACTCAAGAAGGTCTCTGGCATTGGTGCTAAAACGATAGAAAAGCTAAAAGACTATGTTACAGTGGATTAAGAAACTCCCTATTCCCCTA
>CAJZLM010000089.1:0-5090 GCA_916050595.1 Streptococcus mitis
TTTGAGGTTGCAGATGGAAGCTGACGTGGTTTGAAGAGATTTTCGAAGAGTATTAGCTTTTTACATTCTGATAGATTCGAGTCAATCTGTAAACAAAGGGCCAGGAAAATTCCTGCCCTTTTTTATCCGATTAAATTTGTCACCCAGATTTGTTTGAGCCAACTGGTTGTTACCGGTATGCTCTGGATGATGTGTTTTGCGACGATACTCTTTTCAAGAGGATTTTGTATAGCTGCCATGGGAATGGTCGCCAAGATGGTCAAGGTCATTTGCAAGACAAATAAGGTCACCAACATGGACAAGATACCTGCTGAAACTTGGAACAACTTGCCACCCAGTTTTTTACTAGGAATCAAGTGCAAGAGGAGACCAAGCAAACGACCAATGCTATAGACAATCCCAAATACAAGCAAGTAGCCGATACCTGCATAAAAGACCTTATCCAATTGAAAGAGTTGATCCGATGGGAAAAAGAAAGTTCCCTGACCTTCCTGCGGATTTGCATAAGGGACCAACAAATGAAATTGTTCTCCAAGCCCCTTATAAAACTGGCCAGCCACAAAAGCAGATGCCATAGCTGAAATCAGGTAATAAACCTGTAAGAGCAGGCCTCTCCGATAGCCGATATAAAATCCCCAAGCCAAGACCAATAGAAGAAGGAGTGAAATCATAAGGAATCCTCAATCTTGCTCTGTTCTTGCTTACAAGTCACAAGCTTGTGACGGAGTTCTTCTAATTCTTGCTCCTTATCATCAAATTCAATCTCACGGCTGAGCTGAGTTGATAAACAGTTGACCGCCAACAAAAGAGCGATGGTTTCATCGTCTGCACTAGGCATTTGTTCTTTAATTGCTTGGTATTTTTCTGTCGCAACCTTAGCGATTTCCTCCATAAAGAGATTATCATGTTCGCTTGTCAAGGTTAATGATTTTTTCCCGAATGTAAATTTGAATCGATTTAGATTTGCCATAAAATTCACCTCACGATATTATACCAAAATTCGCTAATTTTGTCAGTTTTTACAAATTTGCCTGCTTTTGTGGTACAATAGAAACTATGGCAAGTATAACACTCACACCAAGCGAAAAGGAGATTCAGGCTTTTCTTGAACACTATCAAAGCAGTCTGGCTCCCAGCAAGAATCCCTATATCCGCTACTTTTTGCGACTACCTCAAGCAACGGTTTCTATCTATACTTCTGGAAAGGTCTTGCTTCAGGGTGAAGGAGCTGAGAAATACGCCAGTTTCTTTGGCTATCAAGTTGTAGAGGAAACCAGCGGACAAAATCTCCCTTTGATTGGGACAGATGAGGTTGGAAATGGTTCCTACTTTGGTGGACTTGCAGTTGTGGCTTCCTTTGTCACACCTGACCAGCATGATTTCTTACGAAAACTCGGTGTGGGAGATTCTAAAACTCTGACCGACCAAAAGATCCGTCAGATTGCCCCTATCCTCAAGGAAAAAATCCAGCACCAAGCACTGCTTCTCTCACCAAGCAAGTACAACGAGGTCATCGGAGACCGCTACAACGCTGTTTCTGTTAAGGTAGCCCTCCATAACCAGGCTATCTATCTCCTTCTTCAAAAAGGCATTCAGCCTGAGAAAATTGTGATTGATGCCTTTACCAGTGCTAAAAATTATGACAAGTACTTGGCACAAGAGGCCAATCGTTTCAGCAATCCTATCAGCTTAGAAGAAAAGGCTGAGGGCAAATACTTGGCTGTCGCAGTTTCTTCTGTCATTGCGCGTGATCTCTTTCTGGAAAATCTAGAAAATCTAGGACGAGAACTGGGTTATCAACTTCCAAGTGGAGCTGGAACGCCTTCTGATAAGGTGGCTAGCCAGATTTTACAAGCCTATGGTATGCAGGGACTCAATTTCTGCGCTAAACTGCACTTTAAAAATACTGAAAAAGCGAAAAAACGCTTAGAAAGGTAAGTTATGAATTCATTTAAAAATTTCTTAAAAGAGTGGGGATTGTTCCTCCTGATTCTGTCATTACTAGCTTTGAGCCGTATCTTTTTTTGGAGTAATGTCCGCGTAGAAGGCCACTCCATGGATCCTACCCTAGCAGATGGCGAAATTCTCTTTGTCGTTAAGCACCTCCCTATTGACCGTTTTGATATCGTGGTGGCCCATGAGGAAGATGGCAATAAGGACATCGTCAAGCGTGTCATCGGAATGCCTGGCGACACCATCCGTTACGAAAACGATAAACTTTACATCAATGATAAAGAGACGGATGAGCCTTACCTAGCTGACTACATCAAACGTTTCAAGGATGACAAACTCCAAAGCACATACTCAGGCAAGGGCTTTGAAGGAAATAAAGGAACCTTCTTTAGAAGTATCGCTCAAAAGGCTCAAGCCTTCACAGTTGATGTCAACTACAACACCAACTTTAGCTTTACTGTTCCAGAAGGAGAATACCTTCTCCTCGGAGATGACCGCCTGGTTTCAAGTGACAGTCGTCACGTAGGTACTTTTAAAGCAAAAGATATCACAGGGGAAGCTAAATTCCGCTTCTGGCCAATCACCCGTATCGGAACATTTTAAGAAATCGAAGAGGCCGAGAATCACCAATCTCAGCCTCTTCTTCTATCGTGAGAATATGATTATTCACTATCCAGTTTGATTAAGATAGAAACAAAGTTATACTCAATGAAAATCAAAGAGCAAACTAGGAAGCTAGCCGCAGGCTGTACTTGAGTACGGCAAGGCGACGCTGACGTGGTTTGAAGAGATTTTCGAAGAGTATTAGTTCAAGTGCCAGATATCTTCGTTATACTGAGCGATTGTACGGTCAGATGAGAAGAATCCTGCTTTAGAAATGTTAACGATGACTTTATCCAACCATGCGTCACGGTCTTCGTAGTCAGCAAGCATTTGCTCTTTGACTTTGATGTAGTCTTCCAAGTCAAGAAGAGTCATGAACCAGTCTTTGTTGATCAATTCATTGTAAAGACGTTCCAAGCGCTCTTTGTTTCCAGCTGCAAGAACTGCATCGCTAACGATGAAGTCAACCAATGGTTTGATAGCTTCACGAGCGTAGAATTCGCTTGATTTGTAAGCTGCTTTTGCGTAAAGGTCGATAACAGTTTCTGAATCTTCACCAAAGATGTAGATGTTTTCGTCGCCAACCAACTCAGCGATTTCCACGTTAGCACCGTCCATAGTACCAAGAGTCAAAGCTCCGTTCAACATGAATTTCATGTTACCAGTACCTGAAGCTTCTTTAGAAGCAAGTGAGATTTGTTCTGAGATATCACATGCTGGGATAAGGAAGCTTGCTGCAGTAACGTTGTAGTTTTCAACCATAACCACTTGCAAGTGTGGAGCTACTGCTGGATCGTTAGCAATAACTTCTGACATGCAAAGGATCAAGTGGATGATGTCTTGAGCGATTGTGTAGGCTGGAGCTGCTTTACCACCAAAGAAGATTGTGATTGGGCGAGCAGGGATGTTACCAGCTTTGATGTCAAGGTATTTGTGGATCACGTACAAAGCGTTCATTTGTTGGCGTTTGTACTCGTGAAGACGTTTGATTTGGATATCAAAGATAGAGTTTGTATTGATTTCCACACCTTGGTGTTCTTTCAAGTGACGAGCCAATTTACGTTTGTTGTGAGCCTTGATGCTTTCCAATTTTTCTTTGACAGCTGCTTTGTCTTCATAAGACAAAAGTTTTTCAAGCTCATCTGCTTCATGGTGCCAACCTTCTCCAAGAATCTCATCCAAGTAGTGAGACAATCTTGGGTTAGCATGCATGAGCCAACGACGGAAAGTAATACCGTTTGTTTTGTTGTTGAATTTTTCTGGGTAAAGGTCGTAGAAGGCTTTCAACTCAGAATTTTTCAAGATTTCAGTATGAAGTGCCGCTACTCCGTTAACACTGTATCCGTAGTGGATATCCATGTGAGCCATGTGAACACGTCCGCTCTCATCGATAATTTGAACAGCTGGATCTTTGTATTCTGCTTTCACGCGACGGTCCAATTCTTCGATGATTGGTACCAAGTGAGGAACCACTTCTTGCAAGAATTCAAGAGGCCATTTTTCAAGGGCTTCAGCAAGGATTGTGTGGTTAGTGTAGGCAGTCATGCTACGAACGATTGAGATTGCTTCGTCAAGCTCGATACCACGTGCAGTCAAAAGACGGATCAATTCAGGGATAACCATTGATGGGTGAGTATCGTTGATTTGTACAACTGCGTAGTCAGCAAGGTCATGCAAGTTGCTTCCTTTTTCGATTGCTTCATCGATGATCAATTGCGCACCGTTTGAAACCATGAAGTATTGTTGGAAGATACGGAGCAATTCACCTTGTTTGTCGCTATCGTCTGGGTAAAGGAAAAGAGTCAAGTTGCGAGCGATATCTGTCTTGTCAAAGTTGATACCATCTTTAATAATAGAAGAATCAACTGAATCCAAGTCAAACAAACGCAAGCGGTTTTTAGTTGCTGTTTCATAACCAGTAACATCAATATCGTAAAGAGTTGATGTCAAAGTAAAGTCTGCAAATGGTACTTGGTAGCTACGGCTTGAGCGAACCAACCAGTTTTGCTCTGTCAACCATGCATTTGGAATTGTTTCTTGTTGGTTGTTTTTAAGAACTTGTTGGAAAAGACCAAAGTGGTAGTTAAGACCAACACCGTCACCATTCAAACCAAGAGTCGCAATTGAGTCGATAAAGCAGGCAGCCAAACGTCCCAAACCACCATTACCAAGAGATGGTTCCAATTCAACTTCTTCAACTTCGATCAAGTCTTTACCTGCAGCAGCAAGTTCTTTTTTGACATCGTCGTAAAGACCAAGGTTGATCAAGTTGTTTGACAAGAGTTTACCAATCAAGAACTCAGCTGAGATATAGTAAACTTTCTTTTTACCAGTGTTGACTGGTTTTTGGCTGCTTGCAAGCTTGCTGTAGTTAAGAAGAGCAAGATAAAGCTCTTCATTGCTACATTCTGCAATGGTTTTATTGTAACGATTTTGTACAAATTCTTGTAGTGATAACATGTTTAAGGTGTCTCCTGATATTGTATTATTTCTTTAATTCTACCAAATTTTCATTAATTCGTCGATAGATTGTT
>CAJZLM010000090.1:0-5082 GCA_916050595.1 Streptococcus mitis
AACATGATTTACGATACAGAAGCCAATCTGACAGTTGATCATGATTTAAGTATTTTTCCTGTGGAAAGTCGTGCCGACTTTCCAGACGGTTTGACGACTATTGCACCGATTCATGTATCAGGGATTCGCCTTGGTTCTTTGATTATTTGGCGCAATGATAAAAAATTCGAAGACGAGGACTTGATTCTTGTTGAGATTGCGAGTACCGTTGTTGGGATTCAACTTCTTAATTTCCAACGTGAAGAAGATGAGAAAAATATTCGTCGCCGTACTGCTGTTACCATGGCGGTTAATACCCTTTCTTACTCCGAACTCCGTGCTGTTTCAGCAATTTTAGGGGAATTAAATGGAAATGAAGGGCAGTTGACTGCGTCAGTGATTGCAGATCGTATCGGAATCACTCGCTCTGTGATTGTCAATGCCCTTCGTAAACTTGAGTCTGCAGGGATTATTGAAAGTCGCTCACTTGGAATGAAGGGAACCTATCTTAAGGTCTTGATTTCAGATATTTTTGAAGAAGTGAAGAAAAGAGATTACTAATGACTAAGGCTTTGATTTCGATTGATTATACAGAAGATTTTGTTGCTGATAGTGGGAAGCTGACAGCAGGTGCTTCAGCTCAGGCAATTTCAGAAGCCATTAGCAAAGTGACTCGATTAGCTTTTGAACGAGGAGACTACATCTTCTTTACCATTGATGCTCATGAAGAAAACGATTGTTTTCATCCAGAAAGCAAGCTGTTTCCTCCTCACAATTTGATTGGGACTAGTGGACGGAATTTATACGGAGATTTGGGGGTCTTTTATCAAGAGCATGGTTCAGACAGTCGTGTCTTTTGGATGGATAAACGTCATTACTCAGCTTTTTCGGGTACTGACCTAGATATCCGTTTGAGAGAGCGTCGAATTTCTACAGTTATTTTAACCGGAGTTTTGACGGATATCTGTGTCCTGCATACAGCTATAGATGCCTATAATCTAGGATATGACATCGAGATTGTTAAACCAGCTGTTGCTTCCATCTGGCCTGAAAATCATCAATTTGCCCTAGGTCATTTCAAAAATACACTCGGAGCTAAGTTAGTAGATGAAAATCTAAATGAATTTTCAGAGTAATTTGGTTGATGAAATGAAAAAAATTGAAAAAAAGTGTTGACAAGCATCCTAAAAGTTGATATACTAGTAAAGTAATCGACGCGGGGATGGCGGAATTGGCAGACGCGCAGGACTAAGGATCCTGTGACCGCTTTAGGTCGTGAGGGTTCAAGTCCCTCTCTCCGCATAGGATAAGAGTTAGCTTAGGCTAGCTCTTTTTTTATCTAATTTAAGTAGAGCAAAAAATTTTTGCTCTTTTTTTGTATTTCATAAACATTTCATATTTGGATTTTATAATAGTCTTACAAATATGGAGGTGACAAATGAATCCAATCCAAAGAGCTTGGGCTTATGTCAGCAGAAAACGACTGAGAAGTTTTATTTTATTTCTGATTTTATTGGTCCTATTGGCTGGAATTTCAGCCTGTTTGACTCTGATGAAGTCCAACAAAACAGTTGAAACCAATCTTTACAAATCACTCAATACCTCTTTTTCTATTAAGAAGATAGAAAATGGTCAGACATTCAAGTTGTCAGACCTAGCATCTGTAAGCAAGATTAAGGGACTGGAAAATGTTTCTCCTGAACTCGAGACGGTCGCAAAACTAAAAGACAAGGAAGCAGTGAGTGGCGAGCAGAGCGTGGAACGTGATGATTTGTCCGCTGCGGATAAGAATTTGGTTAGCTTAACAGCTCTTGAAGATTCATCTAAGGATGTCACCTTTACCAGCTCGGCTTTCAACTTAAAAGAAGGGCGACATCTTCAAAAAGGGGATTCAAAGAAAATCATCATCCACGAAGAGTTGGCTAAGAAGAATAGTCTTTCCCTTCATGACAAGATTGCCTTAGATGCTGGTCAGTCAGAAGCTGGCAAAGGGCAAACAGTGGAGTTTGAGATTGTCGGCATCTTTTCTGGTAAAAAACAAGAGAAATTTACAGGCTTGTCTTCTGACTTCAGTGAAAACCAAGTCTTTACAGACTATGAAAGTAGCCAAAGCCTTTTGGGAAATGGTGAATCTCTAGTCAGTGCAGCGCGCTTTTATGTAGAAAATCCTAAGGAAATGGACGAACTCATGAAGCAGGTAGAAAACTTGGCCTTGGGAAATCAAGGCTACCAAGTTGAGAAGGAAAATAAGGCTTTTGAACAAATCAAAGACTCGGTTGCTACCTTCCAAACCTTCCTAACCATCTTCCTTTATGGGATGTTGATAGCAGGAGCAGGGGCCTTAATTCTTGTTTTGTCTCTCTGGTTGAGAGAAAGGGTCTACGAAGTGGGGATTCTTCTGGCACTTGGAAAAGGCAAGAGTTCGATTTTCCTGCAGTTCTGTTTAGAGGTAGTTTTGGTATCTCTCGGAGCTTTGCTTCCAGCATTTGCTACAGGAAACGCAATCACATCCTACCTACTCCAAACTCTACTAGCAAGTGGAGATCAGGCAAGCTTACAAAATACACTAGCCAAAACAAGTGGTCTATCAAGTAGTTTATTATCTTTTGCAGAGTCCTATGTCTTTCTGTTGTTGATTAGTTGCTTATCTGTAGCCCTTTGTTTCCTATTCTTATTTAGAAAATCGCCTAAAGAAATTTTATCATCTATTAGTTAAGAAGGAGAAATCATGACTTTATTACAATTACAAGATGTTACCTACCGTTATAAGAACACTGCTGAAGCAGTCCTATATCAGATCAATTATAATTTTGAACCCGGGAAATTTTACAGTATTATTGGGGAGTCAGGAGCAGGAAAATCCACACTCTTGTCCCTCCTTGCTGGTCTAGATAGTCCTGTTGAAGGTTCTATCCTTTTTCAAGGAGAGGATATTCGTAAGAAGGGCTATTCTTACCATCGCATGCACCATATTTCCCTGGTCTTTCAAAATTATAACTTGATAGATTATCTTTCTCCACTGGAAAATATCCGCTTGGTCAACAAAAAGGCAAGCAAGGATACACTTCTTGAGCTTGGTTTGGATGAAAGTCAGATCAAGCGGAATGTTCTCCAGTTATCAGGTGGTCAACAGCAACGTGTTGCTATCGCTCGTAGTCTGGTATCAGAAGCTCCAGTGATTCTAGCGGATGAGCCAACGGGAAATCTGGACCCTAAAACTGCTGGAGATATTGTCGAACTGCTCAAATCACTTGCCCAGAAAATAGGTAAATGTGTGATCGTCGTCACCCACAGTAAAGAAGTGGCACAGGCGTCAGATATTACACTTGAGTTGAAGGATAAGAAACTGACTGAAACTCGCAATACTAGTAAATAATATGAGCTTTTCTGTTAGAACTATAAGAAAGAACAAAATCTAGAAAGGGAATCTATGTTACACAACGCATTTGCCTATGTTACAAGGAAGTTTTTCAAATCGATTGTCATCTTCCTGATTATTCTCCTCATGGCGAGCTTGAGTTTGGTCGGCTTGTCGATCAAGGGAGCTACTGCTAAGGCTTCTCAGGAGACCTTTAAAAATATCACCAATAGCTTCTCCATGCAAATCAATCGTCGCGTCAATCAAGGTACGCCACGTGGTGCTGGGAATATCAAGGGTGAAGATATCAAAAAAATCACTGAAAACAAGGCCATCGAGTCTTATGTTAAACGTATCAACGCTATCGGGGATTTGACTGGATATGACCTGATTGAAACGCCAGATACCAAGAAAAATCTAACACCTGATCGTGCTAAACATTTTGGAAGCAGCTTGATGATCACTGGTGTCAATGACTCTTCCAAAGAAGACAAGTTTGTCTCTGGATCTTATAAATTAGTCGAAGGTGAGCACTTAACCAACGACGACAAAGACAAGATCCTCCTGCACAAGGACTTGGCAGCCAAACACGGCTGGAAAGTAGGGGACAAGGTTAAACTGGATTCCAATGTCTACGATGCAGACAATGAAAAAGGTGCCAAGGAAACAGTTGAAGTGACAATCAAGGGACTCTTTGATGGTCACAATAAGTCAGCAGTAACCTACTCGCAAGAACTCTACGAAAACACAGCTATCACAGACATTCACACTGCTGCAAAACTTTATGGATACACAGAAGACACAGCTATTTATGGGGACGCAACCTTCTTTGTAACAGCAGACAAGAATTTGGATGATGTCATGAAAGAGTTGAACGGTATCAGCGGTATCAACTGGAAGAGCTACACACTTGTTAAGAGCTCATCTAACTATCCAGCTCTTGAGCAATCCATCTCTGGTATGTACAAGATGGCCAATCTCCTCTTCTGGGGTAGCTTGAGCTTCTCAGTTATTCTCCTTGCCCTCTTGCTCAGCCTTTGGATCAACGCCCGTCGCAAGGAAGTGGGAATTCTCCTCTCTATCGGTCTCAAGCAGGCAAGTATCTTGGGTCAATTCATCACCGAATCCATCTTGATTGCCATCCCTGCTCTTGTTTCTGCTTACTTCTTAGCTACTTACACAGCGCGTGCAATCGGAAATACTGTTCTTGCCAATGTCACTTCAGGTGTTGCCAAGCAAGCTAGCAAGGCTGCTCAAGCCTCTAACCTTGGTGGTGGTGCAGAAGTAGATGGCTTTAGTAAGACCTTGTCGAGCCTAGATATTTCCATTCAGACATCAGACTTTATCATCGTCTTTGTCCTTGCCTTGGTTCTAGTGGTTCTCGTTATGGCGCTTGCTTCAAGCAATCTCCTTAGAAAACAACCAAAAGAGCTCTTGCTGGATGGTGAATAAGTTTAAAAAAATTAGTCTGGAATAAAGATTGCATCTTGTTTTTCTATTCCAGAATGGTGGATAGAGAATGCATATTTAACAATTCAAAATAGAGTCGAAAGCAGTGGTGAAAATCATTGCTTTCAGTTGCTTTCTTTGTACTTTAGTACTTAAATATGATATACTAAGGTTATGGAATTTATTAGAAAGGAGTTTCGCAACTTATATATGGAATTGTGCATAAAAATCTATAGAAATCTTATCTTGAAAATAGATAGATAAATCTGTAGAAGCCTATCCATATCGCAAACATA
>CAJZLM010000091.1:0-5059 GCA_916050595.1 Streptococcus mitis
TCCCCAAACTAGCATCTTCTCTCTGAACCTCGACCTTGGCAATGCCATTTTCGCCGACCAACCACTTGGCCGCATCATAGTAGCTAACAAAGTTCAGTTGATTCTTTATCTGGCGTTTTTCCTGTTCTGTCAGGGGATGATCTGCCAATAGAGCCACATTGTTCTGGGCTAGCTTTTCAAAGAAGTTTTCCCATAATTGCTCTTCTGTTTTAAGGTCATCTCTGTAAGTCCATTGACTTTCCCCAGTCACCAGTTGGTTGATCAGTTGTTTTTCTATCTCCAGTTCTGGTTTTACCTGTATCATACTCTCTCCTTTGCTACTTGTCTGCTCCCTTTATTATAGCATGTTTAGCCTCAAAATCCATCACTCTTCCCATAGCAAAAAGACTCATTCCCCCTTTCTCCTCCAAAATATGGTATAGTAGAGTTATACTATCTATGAGGAGTTTACATGTCACAGGATAAACAAATGAAAGCTGTTTCTCCCCTTCTGCAGCAAGTTATCAATATCTCATCGATTGTCGGTGGAGTTGGGAGTTTGCTTTTCTGTATTTGGGCTTATCAGGCTGGGATTTTACAGTCTAAGGAAACCCTCTCTGCCTTTATCCAGCAGGCAGGTATCTGGGGGCCACCTCTCTTTATCTTTTTACAGATTTTACAGACGGTCGTCCCTATCATTCCTGGGGCCTTGACCTCGGTGGCTGGCGTCTTTATCTACGGTCACATCATCGGGACTATCTACAACTATATCGGCATCGTGATTGGCTGTGCCATTATCTTTTATCTGGTGCGCCTCTATGGGGCTGCCTTTGTCCAGTCTGTCGTCAGCAAGCGTACCTATGACAAGTATATCGGTTGGTTGGATAAGGGCAATCGTTTTGACCGTTTCTTTATCTTCATGATGATTTGGCCCATTAGTCCAGCTGACTTTCTCTGTATGCTGGCTGCCCTGACCAAGATGAGCTTCAAGCGCTATATGACCATCATCATTCTGACCAAACCCTTTACCCTCGTGGTTTATACCTACGGTCTGACCTATATTATTGACTTTTTCTGGCAAATGCTTTGACACGTAAAAAATCCGTTTGGTTTCCCAAGCGGATTTTGTGCTTTATTTTGAAACTTCTTTTGCAAGAACAAAGTTCCCAAGTGTGGCAGAACCATTTCCTGCGACTGCTGGCGTTACAATGTAATCACGCACATCTGGTACAGGTAGGTAGCCATTAAGAAGAGATGTAAATTTCTCACGGACACGGTCCAGCATATGTTGTTGAGCCATGACCCCTCCACCAAAGACAATCACGTCTGGGCGGAAAGTCACTGTAGCATTGACCGCAGCTTGAGCGATATAGTAGGCTTGAACATCCCAAACAGGGTTGTTGAGTTCAATATTTTCCCCACGTACACCTGTACGAGCTTCCAAACTTGGACCAGCTGCATAGCCTTCCAGACATCCCTTATGGAAAGGACAAACACCCTTAAACTCTTTTTCAATGTCCATTGGGTGTCTAGCAACATAATAATGACCCATCTCAGGGTGACCCACACCACCGATAAACTCGCCACGTTGGATGACACCTGCACCGATACCTGTACCGATTGTGTAGTAAACCAAGTTTTCAATACGAGCACCAGCATTGTTACGGGCAACCACTTCACCATAGGCAGAGCTGTTTACGTCTGTAGTGAAGTACATTGGCACGTTGAGGGCGCGACGAAGGGCACCAAGCAAGTCCACATTTGCCCAGTTTGGTTTTGGAGTTGTTGTGATAAAGCCATAGGTTTTTGAGTTTTTATCAATATCAATCGGACCAAATGAACCAACTGCAAGACCAGCAAGGTTATCGAATTTCGAGAAGAACTCGATGGTTTTATCGATTGTTTCGATTGGAGTTGTTGTTGGAAATTGTGTTTTTTCTACAACGTTAAAGTTTTCATCACCGACAGCACAGACAAACTTTGTACCGCCCGCTTCCAAGCTTCCATATAATTTTGTCATGATAAACCTCTTGTTTTTATTTTCTTTATTATAGCATATTTCGAAAGTCTAAATTTCTCTATTTTTTAGATTTTCCTCTGTAAATCTTACCATTCAAGCAAAAACGAACAAACATGTCATTTGTTCGTTTTCATTTTGAGAGGGAATATTGTACTCAATGAAAATCAAAGAGCAAACTAGGAAGCTAGCCGTAGGTTGCTCAAAGCACTGCTTTGAGGTTGTAGATAGAACTGACGAAGTCAGTAACATATATACGGCAAGGCGACGTTGACGTGATTTGAAGAGATTTTCGAAGAGTATTAGTCCTTTTCAGCTAATTCTTTTCCTAGTTGGATGAGGTAATCTTTCAAGTCATCTTTGACTTGTGGGTGCTTGAGGGCATAGTCAATAGATGTTTTCATAAAGCCAAACTTATCCCCAACGTCGTAACGAGCTCCTGTAAATTCGCGAGCGAAAACACGTTGTGTTTTATTAAGGGTATCAATCGCATCGGTAAGCTGGATTTCATTTCCAGCACCGGGAGCTTGATTTTCGAGGATCTCAAAAATTTCTGGTGTGAGCAGATAGCGTCCGATGATTGCCAAATCACTTGGAGCATCTTCTGGAGCTGGTTTTTCAACAAAAGTTTCGACACTATAGAGACCATTGATTCCTTCTCCTTGAGGCGCTATAACCCCGTATGCTGAAACTTCTTCATGAGGGACAGGCATAACAGCAATTGTTGATGCGTGAGTCGTCTCGTAATCGTTCATCAATTGTTTTGTCAAAGGAACAGCGTGGTCATCTGTGATATCCATTAGGTCGTCACCAAGCATGACAACGAAGGGTTCATTCCCCACAAAAGCTTTTGCTTGTAAGACAGCATCTCCAAGACCACGAGGATGGCTTTGACGGATAAAGTGAAGGCGAATGCCAGTTGTTTCGTCTACCAATTTTAGCAAGTCGTGTTTGCCTTTTTCTTTGAGGTTATATTCAAGCTCAAAGTTTGAGTCAAAGTGGTCTTCAATAGAACGTTTTGATTTACCAGTGACAACCAGAATATCTTCAATACCTGATTTAAGAGCTTCTTCTACGATAAATTGGATAGTTGGTTTGTCCACAATTGGCAACATTTCTTTAGCAAGTGCTTTGGTTGCTGGTAAAAATCGAGTTCCAAGTCCAGCGGCAGGGATGACTGCCTTTCTAACTTTTGATGTCATAAGAATCCTTTCTCTAGAGGGTTAAGACCACTCATTTTCTGCTTTAAATTCATTGTTCATGATGTCATAAATGGCATCTTTAATATTGGTTCCGTGGTAAATAACTTGGTAAATGGCTTGTGTAATTGGCATATAGACTCCAAGTTCTTGCGCTAGTTCATAGGCTGCTCGAGTTGTTGAAATTCCTTCAATCACCATGCCCATATTGGCTTCAATATCAGCTAGAGATTCTCCACGACCAAGAGCATCTCCAGCTCTCCAGTTACGAGAGTGGATGGAGGTTCCCGTTACGATCAAATCTCCCACACCAGATAAGCCGCTATAGGTCAATGGATTGGCACCGAGTGCTACCCCTAGGCGGGTAATTTCTGCCAAGCCTCGAGCGATGATGGCTGCCTTAGCGTTGTCACCAAATCCTAAACCATGTAAGGCTCCAGCACCGACAGCGATAATGTTTTTAAGAGCACCAGCGGTTTCGACCCCGATAACATCCGTATTGGTATAAAGTCGGAAGTAGTGATTACTAAAGAGTTCTTGAACGTATTGAGCTGTTTGTAAATCTTTAGAAGCAGCAGTGATTAAAGTCAGGTCACGTACAATGGTTTCTTCCGCATGACTAGGTCCTGAAACAACGACAATATCACTGCGGAGATGTTCAGGAATTTCTTCTTCAAGGATGGTTGATAATCGTTTATGGCTATCAGGCTCTAATCCCTTTGATGCGTGCATGATGATAGCCCTATGGTCTAAGGTTTTTGCAACTTGTTGGGCAACAAGTCGTGTCACTTTTGTTGGGACAACAAACAAAATCGCATCTACATCTTTTAATGCCTCTGCTAAGTCGGTGTAGGCAATGATATTTTCATCTAGAACGACATCTTTAAAGTATTGTTTATTAGTATGGTGTGTATTAATTTCATTGATTTGCTCGGGCAGATTTCCCCAAATACGTACCTCGTGTCCATTGTCATTTAAGACTTGTGAAAGGGCAGTTCCCCAAGAACCAGGCCCCAAGACGGCGACGGTTTGTTTTTCCATGTTTTCCTCCTTGATAGAGTTCTCTTTTTATTTTATCACATTCTAGGGGATTTTGCACTTGCATTGCTGGGGAGTAGTTACTTTATTACTTGAAAAATATACAAAAACCGAGCCTAAGTATTAAACTCTTAGTCTCGGTTTTGATATTCTTTAAAGAATAGCTCGGTTTATTTCAATTGATCTGTAATGTCTTTTGATAGCAACATTCCCAGATGATAAGTTTTATTGATATAAGCAATGACATCATTGATATTTTCAGTCGTGTGAATTTTCTCTTTGATATCAGCCCTAAATGTTTCATCCTTTAAAAGTTGTTCTTGGTAGAGCCTTTGCAGTCTCTCCTTCTCGTACTTATTGAGCAGAAAAAGGAACACCAAGCTAATTACAACGAGGATATAAGCATATTGGCTCATAGGAAATCTCCCTGTATGATAAAGAAGTAGTAGTGAGTAGATTGAATTAGTGGACCTAAAATAGCAGAACAAGTCAGCAAAACTTGATAAGATTTTTGATAGACCTCTAAACCAAAGTCCGTATAGGCTTTAGTGTAAGTTACTTAAATTGCTTTACAATCAAGTAATTAAAAGATTACGACATGAACCAAACCAAATCGATATTATTGGGTTAGATGAATTAGTAAAGCGTTTAGACAAGTATCTCTAATTACGACGTAAAGAAACATAAATCGATAATATTTATGTTTCTTTACTAGTGAAGCGCATAGCCAAATACCTGATAGGATTTGGCGTTAGTTACTTAGACTACTTTACAATAAAGTGATTAAAAGATTACGACATGAGCCTAACCAAATCGATATTATTTG
>CAJZLM010000092.1:0-5012 GCA_916050595.1 Streptococcus mitis
TCCAAGATGGGAAAATTATAAAAATTGCGCCTGAGGTCAAGGAAGAAGGAGCAGAGATAATTGATGCTACTGGTCTTGTAGTTGCTCCTGGCTTGGTCGATATTCATGTTCATTTCCGTGAACCTGGTCAAACCCACAAGGAAGACATTCATACTGGTGCCTTAGCAGCCGCTGCAGGTGGTTTTACAACTGTCGTCATGATGGCTAATACCAGTCCAACCATTTCAGACGTGGAGACTTTGCAAGAAGTTCTTCAGTCAGCTGCCAAAGAGAAGATTAATGTCAAGACGGTGGCGACCATTACCAAGAATTTTAATGGGCAAGATTTGACTGACTTTAAGGCACTCTTAGAAGCTGGAGCTGTTGGTTTTTCTGATGACGGTATTCCGCTTGAGAGCAGTAAAGTTGTCAAGGAAGCCATGGAGGAAGCCAAAAAGCTTAATACCTTTATTAGTCTTCATGAGGAAGATCCAGGTTTGAACGGTATTCTTGGCTTTAATGAAAATATCGCTAAAGAACATTTCCATATCTGCGGTGCGACTGGGGTGGCTGAGTACGCTATGATGGCGCGTGATGTCATGATTGCCTATGCAACTAAGGCCCATGTTCACATCCAGCATTTGTCTAAGGAAGAAAGTGTTAAAGTAGTGGAGTTTGCTCAAGGTTTGGGTGCGCAAGTCACAGCAGAAGTAGCGCCACAGCATTTTTCTAAGACCGAAGCACTCCTTTTGACACAAGGAAGCAATGCTAAGATGAATCCTCCGCTTCGTTTGGAATCAGACCGTCGTGCTGTTATCGAAGGTCTTAAATCAGGCATCATCACAGTTATCGCGACTGACCACGCGCCTCACCATGCAGATGAGAAAAACGTTGAGGATATTACCAAAGCGCCATCTGGTATGACAGGTTTGGAAACATCTCTTTCTCTCGGTTTAACTTATTTGGTGGAAGCTGGGGAGCTGAGCTTGATGGAATTACTTGAAAAAATGACATACAACCCATCCAAGCTTTACAACTTTGAAGCAGGTTACTTGGCTGAGAATGGTCCAGCGGACATCACTATTTTTGATGCTAAGGCTGACCGCCTTGTGGACTCCCATTTTGCTTCAAAAGCAGCTAATTCACCATTCATCGGTGAAACCTTAAAAGGGCAGGTTAAATATACCATCTGTAAGGGACAAATCGTCTATCAAAACTAGGTGGAAGTCTGCTCTGTAAACAAAAAGAATAGAGAGTCTATATGTACCAAACCCATCATTTTAAAGACAAGTTTATCTTATTTTTAAAGATATTTTTCCCTATCCTGATTTATCAATTTGCAAATTATTCTGCCTCCTTTGTTGATACGACTATGACAGGCCAATACAGTACCACGGACTTGGCTGGTGTGTCTATGGCAACCAGTATCTGGAATCCTTTCTTTACCTTTCTAACAGGGATTGTATCAGCCTTGGTGCCTATCATTGGTCACCATCTTGGGCGAGGTAAAAAGGAAGAAGTTACGTCTGATTTTTACCAGTTCATCTATTTGGCCTTGGGTCTATCCGTTATCTTACTGGGGATGGTACTTTTCTTGGCACCACCAATCTTGAATCATATTGGACTAGAAGCACCAGTGGCGGCAGTAGCGGTTCGTTATCTTTGGTTTCTATCTATCGGGATTATCCCCTTGTTGCTCTTTAGTGTCATTCGTTCCTTGCTGGATTCGCTGGGGTTGACCAAACTGTCTATGTATCTTATGCTTTTGTTACTCCCTCTCAATAGCGGATTTAACTATCTCTTGATTTACGGGGCATTTGGTGTTCCAGAACTAGGAGGGGCTGGTGCAGGTTTAGGGACTTCTTTGGCCTACTGGGTCTTGTTGGGAATTTCTGTTCTGGTTTTATTTAAACAGGAGAGGCTTAAAGCCATGCATTTTGAGAAACGCATTCCGCTTAATATGGATAAAATCAAGGAAGGAGTTCGCTTAGGTCTTCCTATAGGGGGAACTGTCTTTGCGGAAGTGGCTATCTTTTCCGTGGTTGGCTTGATTATGGCTAAGTTCTCATCTTTGATTATCGCTAGTCACCAGTCAGCTATGAACTTTTCAAGTCTTATGTACGCCTTTCCTATGAGTATCTCATCAGCTATGGCTATTGTCGGTTCTTATGAAGTGGGAGCCAAGCGATTTGATGATGCAAAAACTTATATTGGTTTAGGAAGATGGACTGCCCTCATTTTTGCGGCCTTCACCTTAACCTTCCTTTACATTTTTCGAGGAAATGTGGCCAGTCTTTATGGTAACGACCCGGAATTCATCGATTTGACAGCGCGCTTTTTAACTTATAGCCTTTTCTTCCAGTTAGCAGATACCTTTGCGGCACCGCTCCAGGGAATTTTGCGGGGGTATAAGGATACCGTTATTCCTTTTTACCTTGGTTTGGTTGGTTACTGGGGCGTAGCAATCCCAGTGGCTATGGTATTTGATTCCCTAACAGATTTTGGAGCCTATTCTTACTGGATCGGCTTGATTATTAGTCTAATTGTGAGTGGGGTTCTCTACCGTTGGCGTTTAACTGTGATTATGAAGAGATTTGAATTTTTAGAAAAATCTAAACGCTAAAAAGTTTGTGAAAAAATATTCTTAGTAAGAAAATCCCTTGTTTTCATGGGGTTTTCTTTTTTATTTTGTGAATTTTTCTTTAGTAAAACTTTGACAGTATTTGCCAAAAACGGTAAAATAGTAAGGTAAGAAGAAACTTAGAAAGGCAAGAAGATGTCAACTTTAGATAAAAATCTTTTGCTAGAGATGTTCCGTAAGATGGAAGAAATCCGTCGTATGGACTTAAAAATTGCGCAATTAGTAAAGAAAGGGAAAGTGCCAGGAATGACGCACTTTTCTGTTGGAGAAGAGGCGGCTAACGTGGGTGCTATGTTGGCTCTCAATCCAGATGATCTAATTACCTCAAACCACCGTGGTCACGGACAAGCTATTGCCAAAGGAATTGACCTCAACGGAATGATGGCTGAAATCCTTGGTAAATACACTGGAACCTGTAAAGGTAAAGGTGGTTCTATGCATATCGCCGACCTTGATGCTGGTAACCTTGGTGCCAATGGTATCGTAGGTGGTGGTATGGGAATCGCTGTTGGTGCAGCCCTCAGTCAGCAAATGCAACATACTGGAAAAATTGTTGTCTGCTTCTTTGGTGATGGTGCGACTAACGAAGGTGTTTTCCATGAAGCAGTGAACATGGCTTCTATCTGGAACCTGCCAGTCATTTTCTATTGCATTAACAATGGTTATGGCATCTCTGCGGATATCAAGAAAATGACCAATGTAGAACATATCCATCAACGTAGCGCTGCTTATGGAATTCCTGGAATGTTCATCGAAGACGGTAACAATGTCATCGACGTCTATGAAGGATTTAAGAAAGCTGTAGACCATGTTCGTGGTGGCAATGGTCCAGTCTTGATTGAAAGTGTAACTTATCGCTGGCTTGGTCACTCATCATCTGACCCTGGTAAATATCGTACCCGTGAAGAAGTGGAATTGTGGAAACAAAAAGACCCAATCGAAAACCTTCGCAAGTACCTCATTGAAAACACTATTGCAAGTGCCGAAGAATTGGAAGAAATTCAAGCGCAAGTCAAGGAAGCAGTAGAAGCTTCTGTTAAATTTGCAGAAGAAAGTCCATTTCCACCGCTTGAATCAGCATTTGAAGATATTTACGCAGACTAAGGAGAAAGAGATAAAATGGAAACAAAAACAATGTCCTTCCGTGACACCATTATCCTTGCTATGTCTGAGGAAATGCGTCGCGATGAAAATGTGTTCTTGATGGGAGAAGATGTCGGTGTCTTCGGAGGAGACTTCGGTACTTCTGTTGGAATGCTTGAAGAATTTGGTCCAGAACGCGTTCGTGACTGTCCGATTTCTGAAGCTGCCATCTCAGGTGCAGCAGCAGGAGCAGCCATGACAGGCCTTCGTCCAATCGTCGATATGACCTTTATGGACTTCTCGGTCATTGCCATGGACAATATCGTAAACCAAGCAGCTAAAACACGCTATATGTTTGGTGGGAAAGGTCAGGTTCCAATGACTGTTCGTTGTGCAGCTGGTAACGGAGTTGGTTCTGCAGCCCAGCATTCACAATCTCTAGAGTCTTGGTTCACTCATATCCCAGGACTTAAGGTTGTAGCACCAGGTACGCCTGCGGACATGAAAGGACTGCTTAAGTCTTCTATCCGTGATAACAACCCTGTTATTATTCTTGAGTACAAGTCAGAATTTAACCAAAAAGGGGAAGTACCAGTTGATCCAGACTACACGATTCCACTTGGAGTCGGAGAAATCAAACGCGAAGGAACAGATGTAACAGTTGTTACTTATGGAAAAATGCTCCGTCGTGTGGTTCAAGCAGCTGAAGAATTAGCAGAAGAAGGCATTTCAGTTGAAATTGTTGACCCACGTACCCTTGTTCCGCTTGATAAGGATATTATCATTAACTCAGTTAAGAAGACTGGTAAAGTTGTTCTGGTTAACGATGCCCATAAAACAAGCGGCTATATCGGAGAGATTTCAGCTATTATTTCAGAATCGGAAGCATTTGACTATCTAGATGCACCAATCCGCCGTTGTGCAGGAGAAGATGTGCCAATGCCTTATGCACAAAACCTAGAAAATGCAATGATTCCAACCGTTGAAAGCATCAAAGATGCCATTCGTAAAACATATAATAAAGAATAGAATTACATAAGATAAGTTATGTAAAATAACGGTTGTTTTTAACTTTAGTAACTTGAGATATGTATTGTACCCAAGTTATTTGCAAATTTGCGACAGGAGAGAGTCGAATCGATGTTATTCGACGATCGACTTAGTAAGTCTACTAGGTTGACCGCCTAATAGCGGCAACCGTAGCAACTTGAGATACGTGTTGTATCCAAGTTGCTTGTAGAGTTGAATTCGGACGGAGGTCTGCGCAAAAAAGATAGATTTCCTTGTGTTCATCGAACACATCGTCAAT
>CAJZLM010000093.1:0-4998 GCA_916050595.1 Streptococcus mitis
AGCCAATTGGAATACTGATGAATACACCCCAACTACGAAGGTTGATCTGACTTTTGCTGTAGCTTTTGTGATGGATTTCGTACTGGTCATCCTTGTCCAAACGTAAGTCGCGAACTGCTAGTCTCGCCCTAGATGAGAGGACGAAGATAAGTCCAAAATAGAGGTAGGGCATGGCATCTCGAACCAACTCTATGAAGCGTCCAAATAGGAGATAGAACAAGAAGAGTAGGAGGGAGGAGTAAACGATTTGGATCAAGGCACGGGCACAAGCCCTGTAGATCATCTCTTGACGGCATTCATCAAAAGGCCCTTGGATATGAAAGAAATTTCGAAGTAGGCGAGTTGTTAAGTCTTCTTTTTTCATGGGTGATTTCTCCTAAATGAACGATGTTATTTTGTTTCTTTTACGAATTGATAGAGATAATAAAGATAAGTAATAGAAGAAAGGATGGCGATAGTTAGCAGTATATAATATTTCCAATTGCTTGAAATGAGCGTCAGCTGTGGTAAGGATAGAAAGGATAGAATCGTAAAGCATAGTGCTAGGTTGAGTATGCGCGTTTTTTGGGAATCTATCTTTAGATAAGTCAATCCTTTGTTGAGTGCTGGAACAAAGACTGGAAGGAGGACTATATCGTAGATTGGCAAGTTCCCTGAAACGATGATGAAGGTGAGTAGAGAAGCAAACAAAAGATGATAGGTAAGTAAAGTTACTAGTGATTTCATAGGGCACCTCCTAATCCTCATCTTGCTCTTTTTTAGTTTTTGCAATGCGACGGGAGATGAGGAACTGTATGCTCGCTCCGAAGAAGATAGAACCGAGAATGCTTGATACACCATTTCTTATAGTTAGGAGAGAATGAAAATAGTCCTGACCTTCACCTATGAGTATACTGAGAAGAGGAGTTATAAAAAACATCCATAGACCAAAGAACAAACCTGCTTTAAGACCTGGGTAGTATAGTTGCTTGCTTTCTTTCTCATTCAGAATATCTGGATCAATAGCTGTAATCCCTGTTTTTTTCATTTGGTAGGTGACATAGCCAGCAGCGATGAGGGCAATCACTAGAATCAGAGGAGGATAGATTAGAGCCACTTCTTGAGGGTATTTATAGGCCAGAAGGAGTGGAATAAGATTTCCGAAAATCATCAGATAAAAGAGGATGATAAAGACTTGGTTCCCAATACGATCGGCCTCACGCCGTTTGTATTCGTCAAGGGGACCAGAGATACCGTATGTGCGTTTGATGAGTTTTTCAGTGAAGGTTTCTTTTTTCATAAGTTTGCTCCTTTTTTAAAAATCTTCCTCCCAAAAGAGACTGTTGAGGTCAGTTTGGAGGCTGCGGGCGAGATTGAGACAGAGTTCCAGAGTTGGGTTGTACTTGTCGTTCTCAATCATATTGATGGTTTGTCTCGAGACACCGATATCCTTGGCTAGTTCGAGCTGGGAAATGCCTAGTTCCTTGCGAAATTCTTTCACACGATTCATCTGGACTCCTTTCTGATTTGTGTCGCATATATTTGACTATATTATATTCTTCTATGAAATAGATGTCAAGCATATTTGACATATTTCTTAAAGAAATCTTACTTGTTTTTGCTCTATTTGTCTGACTAGTGCAAGCTAGTCAGATTTGTGGTAAAATAGATAGGATATGACAAAAGAATTTCATCATGTAACGGTCTTACTCCACGAAACGATTGATATGCTTGATGTGAAACCTGACGGTGTTTACGTTGATGCGACTTTGGGTGGAGCAGGCCATAGCGAATATTTATTAAGTAAATTAAGTGAAAAAGGCCATCTCTATGCCTTTGATCAGGACCAGAATGCCATTGACAATGCGCAACAACGATTGGCACCCTATATCGAAAAAGGAATGGTAACCTTTATCAAGGATAACTTCCGTCATTTACAGGCACGTTTGCGCGAAGCTGGTGTTCAGGAAATTGATGGAATTTGTTATGACTTGGGAGTGTCTAGTCCTCAGCTAGACCAGCGAGAGCGTGGTTTTTCTTATAAAAAGGATGCGCCACTGGACATGCGCATGAATCAGGATGCTAGTCTGACGGCCTATGAAGTGGTGAATCACTATGACTATCATGACTTGGTTCGTATTTTCTTCAAGTATGGTGAGGACAAATTCTCTAAACAGATTGCGCGTAAGATTGAACAAGCACGTGAAGTCAAGCCAATTGAAACAACAACTGAGTTGACTGAGATTATCAAGTCTGCTAAGCCTGCCAAGGAACTCAAGAAGAAGGGTCATCCTGCCAAGCAGATTTTCCAGGCTATTCGAATTGAAGTCAATGATGAACTGGGAGCGGCAGATGAGTCCATCCAGCAGGCCATGGAGATGTTGGCTCTAGATGGTAGAATTTCAGTGATTACCTTCCATTCGCTAGAAGACCGCTTGACCAAGCAATTGTTCAAGGAAGCTTCAACAGTGGAAGTTCCAAAAGGTCTGCCTTTCATCCCAGATGATCTCAAGCCCAAGATGGAATTGGTATCCCGTAAGCCCATCTTGCCAAGTGCAGAAGAATTAGAAGCTAATAACCGCTCGCACTCTGCCAAGTTGCGCGTGGCCAGAAAAATTCACAAGTAAGAGGAAAAAATGGTAGATAAGAAAGAAACAACCAGTCAATTCTTGCAGAATCGTATAAAAAAATTCTCACGTGTGGAGAAGGCTTTTTATCTTTCCATCGCTTTTACGGCTCTTGTCTTAGCAGTGAGCATTATCTTTATGCAGACACGACTCTTGCAAGTGCAAAGTGATTTGACAAAAATCAATGCGCAGATAGAGGAAAAGAAGACAGAACTCGATGATGCTAAGCAGGAAGTGAATGAATTGATTCGTTCAGAGCGCTTGAAAGAGATTGCAGATAAAAAAGATTTGAAATTGAATAATGAAAATATCCGAACAGCGGAGTAAGATATGAAATGGACAGAAAAAATAACCCGATTTGCGATAAAAAATCGTAAATCTCCAGCAAAAAATCGTAGGATAGTTGGCAAGTACCTCAGCTTTGTAGCTGTTGCTCTTTTCGCCCTCTTTTTGGCCAATTTTGCTTATATTATCGCAAAAGGTAATATATTTGGTACTGACTTGGTAAAAGAGGCTAGAAAGGTTCACCAAACAACTCGAACAGTACCTGCCAAACGTGGGACGATCTATGACCGAAATGGAGTGCCTATCGCTGAAGATGCGACCTCTTATAACGTCTATGCTGTTATTGATAAAAAATACAAGTCAGCAACGGGTAAAATTCTTTATGTAGAGGATTCGCAGTTTAATAAGGTAGCTGAAGTCTTCCATAAGTATTTGGATATGGATGAAGCTTATGTGAAAGAGCAATTAGCTCAACCAAATCTAACTCAAGTTTCCTTTGGTGCAAAAGGAAATGGGATTACCTATGCCAATATGATGGCGATTAAAAAAGATTTGAAAGATGCTAGTGTGGAAGGGATTGACTTTACAACTAGCCCTAACAGAAGTTACCCAAATGGCCAATTTGCTTCTAGTTTTATTGGTTTAGCCCAACTCCATGAAAATGAGGACGGCAGTAAGAGTTTATTAGGAACCTCTGGTCTAGAGAGTTCGTTAAATACCATTCTTGCGGGGACAGACGGTATTATTACCTATGAAAAAGACCGTGTAGGAAATATCGTACCAGGTACAGAACAGGTATCGCAACAAACTGTGGATGGCAAGGATGTTTATACAACATTGTCTAGCCCGCTCCAATCTTTCATGGAAACTCAGATGGATGCCTTTCTACAAAAAGTAAAAGGTAAGTATATGACCGCGACCTTGGTCAGTGCAAAGACCGGTGAAATCCTTGCTACCACCCAACGACCTACCTTTAATGCAGATACTAAAGAAGGAATCACTGAGGACTTTGTTTGGCGTGATATTCTTTATCAAAGTAACTATGAACCAGGATCAACCATGAAGGTCATGACGTTAGCTTCTTCTATTGATAACAATACCTTCCCAGGTGGAGAATACTTCAATAGCAGTGAATTAAAAATAGCGGATGCGACGATTCGAGATTGGGACGTTAATGAAGGTTTGACCGGTGGTGGGATGATGACTTTCTTACAAGGTTTCGCTCACTCCAGTAATGTTGGAATGAGTCTACTTGAACAAAAAATGGGAGATGCTACTTGGTTGGATTATCTAAACCGCTTTAAGTTTGGGGTTCCGACGCGTTTTGGTCTGACTGATGAGTATTCAGGTCAATTGCCTGCAGATAATATTGTCAATATTGCCATGAGTGCATTTGGTCAGGGGATTTCTGTAACGCAGACCCAGATGCTACGTGCTTTTACAGCCATTGCCAACGATGGGGTTATGTTGGAACCAAAATTTATCAGTGCCCTTTATGATCCAAATGACCAGTCTGTTCGTAAGTCTCAAAAGGAAATCGTCGGAAATCCTGTGTCAAAAGCGGCAGCTTCCTCTACTCGGGATCACATGGTCATGGTCGGAACAGATCCTGTCTACGGTACCATGTACAACCACAGCACAGGAAAACCAAATGTCAATGTTCCGGGACAGAATGTTGCCCTGAAATCAGGGACTGCTCAGATTGCGGATGAGAAAAATGGAGGATATCTAAAGGGAAATACCAACTATATCTTCTCTGTTGTGTCGATGCATCCTGCAGAGAATCCTGACTTTATCCTCTATGTGACGGTGCAACAGCCAGAGCATTATTCAGGCGTTCAGCTTGGGGAGTTTGCCAATCCAATCCTTGAGCGAGCTTCTGCTATGAAAGAATCCCTCAATCTTCAGTCAACTGCCAAGAACTTGGATCAGGTCAGCAAGACGACAAGCTATGCTATGCCGGCTACCAAAGACTTTACTCCGGGTGACCTAGCAGAAGAATTGCGCCGAAACCTGGTCCAACCAATTGTTATCGGAACAGGAACCAAGATCAAGGAACTCTCGGTTTCTGAAGGAGATAATTTGGAAGCCAATCAGCAGATCTTGA
>CAJZLM010000094.1:0-4993 GCA_916050595.1 Streptococcus mitis
TGTGACTGGAGTTCAGACGTGTGCTCTTCCGATCTTGCCTTTTATAAAAATCAGGAGCTTGAAACTGGTAGGTATTGACAAAAGCAAAACGACAGTTTCGATTCTTAGCTTCAGTTTCTGCTTGCTGCAATAGTTTTGAACCGATTCCTTGCCCTCTCAGTTCCTCTTTTACAAATAAATACTCGATTTCTAGCCAATTTCCAAAAGTCTCTGCTATCAAACCTGCCAGGAGATTGCCCTTTTCATCTTCGACATAAAGATTAAGTGGCTCACTTTCAGCCTCTTCTCTTTTTGAACGGTTATAAACACGAATCAGATTCCCTATTTCTTGTGCTTTCTGAGACTCCTTGTTTTCCAATCTAAAGTACATCCAAACCTCCTCGAAACGATTACAACTTGATTATAGTCTTATTTCAATAGACTGTCAAACTAGCAAAAACCCACCAACCTGAGTTGATGAGTTCTTAATCTATTTTCTAAATTTCCACTGGCTATAAATCCCGAAACCGATAATCCAGATAGCTGAGCCGATTGCTCCTACAAATGTAGACTCTTGTAAAAAGAGGGTTACAAAGACAAAGGCAAAGAAGAGCATGGTTAAAGGATTTAGGAAACGATAATGGGGCATGAGGTAACCATCCGCCATAAAGTCTGGTGACTTGCGGTATTTAAGGTGAGCCACCATGATCAAGATATAAATGGCGATATAAACACCTGATGATGATGCCGTAATCAAGGCAAAGGCATCCGAAACTCCAGGCAAGACATTGATAAAGGCCGCTAGGGCAATCAGAACCGCTGAAGCGATGATGGCATTTTGTGGCACATTGTGGCGAGAAAGAGTATCCGCCTTGATTGCTTTTAGGAATGGATTTGGCGAATCATGGGCAATCTGGTACAAATGACGACCTGTTGAATAAAGGGTCGAGTTAAGAGCAGATGCTGCTGAGGTCAAAACGACGAAGTTAATCAAGGCTGCAGCCCACTTGATACCGGCCAATTCAAATACTGTTACAAAAGGAGAATCAGCCGATGCAAGCTCACGCCAGGGAATGATAGCCATGATGGCTAAGAGGGCACCACCGTAGAAAAAGGCGATACGCAAAGGAATTTCCTTAACGGCTTTTGGCAAAACCTGACGTGGATTTTTAGTTTCAGAAGTCGTTACCCCGATAAACTCAATCATGAGGTAGGCAAAGAAAACCATCTGGAAGGCCATGACAAAGTTTACTCCACCATTTGGGAATAGGGAGAAATTGTCGGCGATATTAGCCAAACTTGCTACTCCATGAGGTGTCTTAAAGCCTGTCAAGACCATAAAGACTCCTGTTGCAATCATAGCTAAAATAGCCACAATCTTGACCATAGCAAACCAAAACTCAACTTCTCCAAAGAGCTTAACCGCAATCAGATTGACCAAGGCTAGAATGGTCAAAAATCCAATCTCAATCATCCAACTTGGCCAGCTAGGAAACCAGAACTGAACATAGTGAGAGATGGCTGTAATTTCCGCCATACCGATAAAGACAACGGATAACCAGTAAGACCAAACTGAGAAATAACCCCAGCCCTTACCTAAATGGCGCGTGATAAAGTTGATAAAGGTATGTTGCTCAGGATCTTGGTAGAGCATTTCCCCAACCGCACGCATCATGAGGAACATAAAAGCCCCAGTAATCATATAAATCAGTACAATAGAAGGACCTGTTAGGCTGATAGAGCGACCTGCTCCCAAAAAGAGTCCTGTTCCGATTGTTCCCGCAATGGCCATAACCTGCACGTGACGATTGGTCAGACCACGCTCCATCTTATTTTTTTTCTTCTTTGAACTCATATCGTCTCCAATTCAATTTAAAATGGAAAAAGGAGTGAGTGAAGCGCACAGCCTCCCCACTCCTTTCTTTTGTTTTTAGGCTGTTTTTTCAACCTTCAAGATTTTTACATCATAGCTACCAACAGGTGTTTCAATGGTTGCTGTATCACCTGTTTTCTTGCCAATCAAGGCTTGTCCAATTGGGCTTTCATTTGAAACCTTACCTGCAAAGGCATCCGCACCAGCTGAACCTACGATAATATAAACTTCTTCTTCATCCTCACCAATTTCTTGGATAGTGACTGTTTTACCAATCGCTACTTCGTCTTGGGCAACTGAGTCACTATTGACGATTTCAGCATAACGGATTTTTGTTTCCAAGCTAGAGATTTGTCCTTCGACAAAGGCTTGTTCATCCTTAGCTGCCTCATATTCACTGTTTTCAGAAAGGTCACCGTATGAACGGGCAATCTTAATGCGTTCTACCACTTCTGGTCGGCGAACCAATTTCAATTCTTCTAATTCTTTTTCAAGTTTTTCCTTTTCCGCAAGGGTCATAGGATATGTTTTTTCTGCCATTTTTCTCAACTTTCTTTCGATAGTATTGAATCTCTATCTGAGATTCTCATTTTTGTAGTCTTAGTTTGAACTACTATTTTGAGTAAGTTTGCTATTGACGTGCTCAGCAACATTACGATCATGTTCTTCCTGTGTCACTGCGTAATAGACTTTACCATCTGTAACATTGGCTACAAAGTAGAGGTTCTCACTCTTTGTTTGGTTGATACTTGCTTCAATCGCGTCCTGACTTGGACTATCTACTGGACCAGGCATCAAACCAGGTTTTGTATAAACATTGTATGGTGAATTAATCGATGTATCAATTCCAGCATCGTCTGCTAGACTGATATTTTGGCCAAGTTTTCCTTGGGCATACAAGATTGCAATATTGCTTTGAAGTGGCATACCAAGGTTCAAACGATTGTAGAAGACACCTGCAATCAACTTACGGTCTTCAGTCTTAGCACCTTCTTTTTCAACAAGTGACGCAATTGTTAGCAATTCATTAACTGTCAAGTTTTTAGACTTAATTGCACTATAGTGCGAAGTCAAGGTCTTATCCATGGCTGCCAGCATCTCATCAATCAAACTTTCAATAGTTGTGCTTTCCTTGATAGAGTAGGTCGCTGGGAAAAGATAACCTTCCAAACGGTAACGAACTCCACTTTCTTTCGTTGGCAAGCTTTCGAGTAGGTTTGGATATTTAGCAACTTCTTGACTGATAAAGTTGTCATCTTGCACTTTAGCCAAGAAAGCTTCCGCTGTCAAAGGTTCTTTAAATTCACCTTGTAATTGGCCTACAGCTTGAGCAATTTGATCAATGGTATATCCTTCTGGAATGGTCAAATCTGCAAGTGAAGGTTCTTGAGGTTCAGGAGTACCACCTTTTTGGAGTTCCTTAATGATATCCTCTGTACTCATGCTCTTTTGCAAATTGTAATATCCAGCCTTCAAATCTGAATAATTTTTATATTTGGCATAGAAAGCAAAAATCACTCCGTGTTTAATCACACCAGAATGTTCAAGTGCTGATCCAATCTCTTGGACATTGGATCCTTCTGGGATTTGAACCGTTACATATTCCTTAGAATTTGCATCAACTGGTAATAAAGACGATTGAACATACTGGTAACCGAAGTAACCACCTGCCGAAATCAAGGCAAGGAAAATCAATAGAGAAATGAAGAAAGCTTTCAAATGTGATTTTTTCTTCTTAACAGGTTTAACTGTCTCACGACGACTACGACGTGGAGTTTCAGAAATCACGTCAACAGCTTCAGCTTCAACGACCGGTTCAGGTCTTGGCGCTTCTGCTTGTGTCTCTTTTGGTTCTTCGGTTCTATAAGAAACAGCTACTCTTGTTGGAGTTACGTTGAAATCCTCTTCAACCTTTCCTTGACGACCAGGCCCTGGTCCTGGAACCGGTCTTGATGGACTGGCTTCAGCTGGTGAAGCTGGAACATCTTGACTAGGGTGACTAGGAACGATTGGAGCTTCCTCTCTTAGTTCCTCCGCCGGTGATGCAGGCACATCTTCACTAGGATGCTGTGGAACACGTGGTGCATTCTCCATAATTTTTTCAACAGCTGATAGGGATGCATTCATCACCTCTTCATTAGCAATTTTTGTGTCAGGGACAGACAAAGCTGATTTTTTTTCATCAAGCTCAGCGGCCTCTTGGCGAATCCCTTCATAACGTTTTACTTTTTCTAAATCTCGTAAAATCTGCTCTTTAAAGCTTAATTTTTCTTCTTCTCTTGACTTTTCACTCAAAAGTTTTTCCTCCTCGTTGACAATCCATAATATTATATCTTAAAAACGAAAGAAAAGCAACCTAGCATGCTTTTCTAGCTTATTTTTTAGCTTCCCAGACCATATCATACCAGGTTTCTCCTGCAAAGGTTGACTGGGACTGGCCTTCATTGACAAATCCATGCTTTTCGTAGTAGGCGATGAGATAGTCATGACAGGTTAGGTTAATGCCTTCTCTTTCGTGTTCAAGCGCCAACTCTTTCAAGGCTGTGAGTAATTTTTGACCAAGTCCAAGTCCCTGTGCCTCCTTGGCAATAGAAAGACAGGTCACAGAGATATAACCACCAGACTCATGACTATGGTCTTCTATCTCCTCTGTAAAGGACTGGTCTTTCAGATGACGCTGGGGGCCAACTGGTCCTTCTATATACCCCATGATTCTGCCTTCTTTTTCTGCAACCAGAAACGAGGTCTGAATTTCTCGCAAATGTGCTTCAAAAACAGAGCGAGGTATGGCTTCTTCAATTGAGAAATTCTCTAATTCAATTTCCAAAATACGATCTAAGTCACTAAGTCTAGCTTGTCGAATAATCATAGTTCCTCCTGATAAAAGGGATTCTTCCAACACATGAGAAAATTAACTTCATTTCTGACTCCCAGGTCTACTATTCCTTGCTCTATAAATTCATTCATCTCAAAATAAGACAGCAATTCATCTTTACAGAGCAGATAAATAGCTGGACTATTTTTCTGAAGAGCAACTTGTTTCATGGCTGCAAGCAACAAGGTTCCAAATCCTTGCCCTTGATAATTCGGATGAACAGATAAAGCATCAATCACAAGATTTCCATTACTAATAGCTTCTCC
>CAJZLM010000095.1:0-4992 GCA_916050595.1 Streptococcus mitis
CACTCATCGAGTGGTTTTTTAATGATTAAAATTACGTTTTTTCAAGCAAATCTTGTATCATTCTATGCAATTCTTCTATCTTCTCGGATTGTCTCTCTAGTAATATTCTCTGACTAGACAATTCATCTTGGAGTTTATCAAGTTTTATCTGTTCATCTGGATTATCTTTTACAAAAAAGTTCGTCAAGGCACTCGTTAACATTCCTATTGTTCCAATACCGACAAGCATTAATAAAACAGCTAACCATTTACCAAAAATCGAAGTAGGAATAATATCCCCATAACCAACTGTCGTTACAGTTACAAGAGCCCACCAAAGACTTTCTGAAAAAGATTTTTCTTCAACAACGGATAAAATCGAACTCCCTACCAGCACAATAAAGGAATTGAGATAGAAAATATAAAGCAAGCCATTTGTTCGTAAGAATCTACTAATTTTTCTTTCTAATTTACCTGTAAGTCCAATTATTCTAAGTAAACGAGTCAGTTTCAGTAATTTTGTCATCCTTGCTAAGCGAAAGATACGTCCTAATCGAAACACTGTAAAAATAGCATTTAAAGGTAGGATAGCTAGCAGATCAAAGATATTTTCAATTATGAATCGCCATTTCTCTTTACTTAAAAAGAACCGCCAGCCATAATCTACCACAAAAACACCCCAAAGTAGTAAATCAATAATGTTGTACGGAGGATTGTCCAAATCGACCATCTCAGCAAATCCAAGTAATACCATAATAACAGAGATTAAAGCCAGTAAAATAATTGTTGTGTCATAATAATCTGCAAAAAACCATTTTTTCTTCAAATTTTACTCTCCTCACTTTCTATACTGTTATTACTCAACTTTAATTCAATAAATATCTCTCCGATGACCAACTTCTAGAGTAGCAACGACTAATTCATCATCTACAATTTGTACGATAACTCGATAATTACCAATTCTATAGTGCCATTGACCAACGCGATTACCAACCAAAGCCTTTCCGTGTCGTCTTGGATCTTCCAAAACATTGGTTTGTAAATAGTTTGTAATTAGCTTCTGCGTATAACGGTCCAATTTTTTCAATTGCTTGATGAAACGTCTTGTTGGAACTAATTTATACAAATTATTCATCCTCCAAGCCTAAATCATGCATCATTTCTTCCCAAGTAATGGGTTCAACTCCTTTTTCCAAGTCGTCTAAATACTCTTGATAGGCTAAATCTGCCACACGAGCGTCGTATTCGTCTTCTAGAGCTTCAAGAGTTTTGGTGCGGATAAGTTCCGACAGGGAAACTCCTTCAAACTTAGCCATTGCTTTCATAAATGTTTTATCAGCTTCAGAAACTTTTAATGTAATAGTAGTCATCTTTTGCACTCCCTTTTTTAATGGTAACACCATTGTATTACTTTTTAGGTGTTCAGTCAATATAAAAAGAACACCTTCTCAGCGTTCTTTCTATATATCTGTTAATGGTGTTGCGGTATCTGGTGAGGTATCATAAACCTTAAAGTCTACTCCGACTCCCAGATCAGCTTGTGCTAGCTGGTTGACCATGGTCATGTGAGCCAGCTCCTTGATATTGTTCTCTTTGGACAAATGTCCAAGATAGATTTTTTTAGTGCGATTTCCTAGCGTTCGAATCATCGCTTCAGCACCATCTTCATTAGAAAGGTGACCCAGATCCGATAGGATTCGTTGTTTGAGTCGCCAAGCGTAAGAACCTGCTCGCAAAATCTCTACATCATGGTTGGACTCGATAAGATAGCCGTCCGCATTTTCGACAATCCCTGCCATACGGTCACTAACATAACCTGTATCTGTCAAAAGGACAAAACTCTTGTCATCCTTCATAAAGCGATAGAACTGCGGTGCGACTGCATCATGGCTTACACCAAAACTCTCTATGTCAATATCTCCAAAGGTTTTGGTTTTACCCATTTCAAAAATATGCTTTTGCGAAGAGTCTACCTTGCCAAGATACTTGCTATTTTCCATAGCCTGCCAGGTCTTTTCATTGGCATAAAGATCCATACCATACTTGCGAGCCAAAACACCCACTCCATGAATATGGTCTGAATGCTCATGCGTAATCAAGATGGCATCCAAGTCTTCTGGCTTGCGATTAATTTCAGCAAGTAGGCTGGTAATTTTCTTACCCGACAAGCCCGCATCCACTAAAAGCTTCTTTTTCGGGGTTTCCAGATAAAAGGAATTTCCACTGGAACCCGACGCTAAAATACTGTATTTAAAGCCTGTTTCACTCATTCTAGTCTTCTACTTCATCCTCCCATACTTCTTCTTTCACTGCATCCTTATCATAAGGGAGCACAATTGTGAAAGTTGATCCCTTACCGTATTCACTCTTGGCCCAAATAAAGCCCTTATGTTGTTTGATAATTTCTTTGGCAATAGACAGTCCCAGACCTGTTCCACCTTGGGCACGACTTCTAGCACGATCCACACGATAAAAACGGTCAAAAATACGTGGTAAATCCTGCTTTGGAATACCCAATCCTTGGTCTGAGATGGATAAAATCATCTGATCATCAGTTGTCTTCATCGTCACTGTGATTTTCCCACCATCTGGCGAATACTTGATGGCATTGTTAAGAATATTATCAATCACCTGTGTCATCTTATCTGTATCTATCTCTATCCAAACAGAGGTAATGGGGTAATCTCTCACCAGTTCGTATTTCTTATCTTCATCCTGCCATCTTATCTGATCAAAACGGTTGAGGATAAAAGTAATAAAGGCAGTAAAGTTAATCAGTTCCACATCTAGATGACTGGTCTCATTATCAATCCGAGAGAGATGAAGGAGGTCAGTTACCATGCGCATCATACGATTGGTTTCGTCTAGAGATACCTTGATAAAGTCTGGTGCTACAGTTTCACACAAAGCCCCCTCATCCAAGGCTTCAAGATAAGATTTTACACTAGTTAGAGGAGTACGTAGCTCATGACTAACGTTGGAAACAAAGAGCCTCCGTTCGCGCTCTTCCTTCTCCTGCTCCGTCGTATCGTGTAAAACAGCCACCAAACCTGAAATAAAGCCAGACTCTCGACGAATCAAGGCAAAGCGAACACGAAGGCTCAGATACTCACCATTAGCATCCTGGGAATCAATGATGAGTTCAGGAATTTGGGTAATCAAATCACGAAGTTCATACTCATCTTCAATCTGAAGCAACTCTAGGATACTCTTGTTGAGAACATCTTCTTTCTGAACACCTAACTGTTTCTTAGCCATGTCATTAATCATGGTAATCTTGCCACGACGATTGGTCGCAAGGACTCCGTCTGTCATATAAGAGAGGATACTATGTAATCGTTTACTCTCTTGTTCCAGATTTTCTTGGGTTAAACGAATTACTTCTGATAAATCATTGAGATTATTAGTAATATTGGTAATTTCAGAGCTTCCCTGCATATCCAATACCTGAGAATAATCTCCTGCAATCAGGTCTTTTACCTTTTGATTGATTTGCTTCAATCGAATATTATCCCGACGATTTTCTAGCAAAAGTAAGGTCACTACTAAAATAAAGCCAAGTAGAATGAGGATAAAGATAAAATCACTGGTTAAAACTGTATCTTTAATTAGTTTAATCATTATTTCTCATATAATAACCAACACCGCGACGTGTTAGGATATATTCAGGACGACTTGGTGTATCTTCAATCTTCTCACGCAAACGTCTGATGGTTACGTCAACTGTTCGAACATCTCCGAAATAATCATACCCCCATACCGTTTCAAGCAAGTGTTCACGCGTAATTACTTGACCGATATGAGATGCCAAGTGATACAAGAGTTCAAATTCACGGTGGGTTAAGTCTAGTTCTTCACCGTATTTCTTAGCAACATAGGCATCTGGAACAATCTCCAAGTCCCCAATTTGCAAGGGCTGGGTTTTCTTTTCATCTGATTCTTGATTATCTACAGAAGCCAAGTCCGTGCGACGAAGAAGAGCTTTAACACGCGCCTGCAACTCACGATTTGAGAAGGGTTTTGTCACATAGTCATCCGCCCCAAGCTCTAAACCGATAACCTTATCAAATTCGCTATCTTTAGCTGACAGCATGATAATAGGCACACTACTTGTCTTGCGAATAGTCTTCGCAACTTCTAAACCATCAATTTCTGGAAGCATCAAATCCAAAATAATAATATCTGGTTGCTCTGCTTCAAATTGCTCTAGCGCTTCACGACCATTAAAAGCAGTTACAACCTCGTAACCTTCCTTGGTCATATTAAACTTGATAATATCTGAGATTGGTTTTTCATCATCTACAATTAATATTTTTTTCATTTGTTCACCTTTTTCTCTACTATTATACCAAAAAAATAACAAGAAGACACAATAGCTAGTCTTTGCTACTGTCTAAGTTGGCTTGTGCATAAGTCTGCCAGATTTTTTGTTGGGGTTTGGCAAATGGGACATTCTTAAACTCTTCTGGTGAAAGCCAGCGAACTTCCTTATCTGAAAAATCATGGAAGTCACTCACTTGACCTGCTACAATTTGAACATGCCATTTACGATGACTAAAGACATGCTTGACTGTCTCAAAATAAACATCAAACCAATCAACTTCTAGGTCGTAGTCCTGCTGGAAACCCTCTTCTGGACTGGGACCAAAATTCACACTTTCTTCTGCAACCTGATGGAAGAGGTCAAACTGCTCTTCTTGCGAAAACTCATCTACTTCTATCAAGGGAAAATGCCAAAATCCTGCCAACAACTTTTCACTCTCATTTTTTTCAAGTAGAAATTGCCCCTGAGCATTTTTCACAACTAGTGCTTTTAGATAAATGGGAACTGGCTTTTTCTTTGGAGCCTTAATTGGATAACGGTCCATTGTGCCATTCTGATATGCCGCACTAAAGTCCTTAACTGGGCTTTCTTCTGGTCTGGGATTTACAGGCGCCTCAATATCAGATCCTAAGTCCATCAAAGCTTGATTAAAGTCACCAGGCCTTTCTGGGTCAATCAAGATTTCCATC
>CAJZLM010000096.1:0-4985 GCA_916050595.1 Streptococcus mitis
CGCTCTTCCGATCTCGGTTGCTGGATCGGATTTTTCCTTTTCGTAAGTGTACCAATCCGCCCTCTAAGGTCTGTTTTTACTACCATATCGGTCAATGTATGGCCCACACCATCTGTAAAAAAGATGAGGCCTATTTCAAGTCCATGGCTCAGGAGGTTTCTGATTTTCTAAAAGGACAGGATGACAAAATCATCGATGACCTCAAGGGCAAGATGGCAAGTGCTGCCCAGACTATGGAATTTGAACGTGCGGCGGAATATCGTGACCTGATTCAGGCCATTGGAACCCTTCGGACCAAGCAACGGGTTATGGCGAAAGATTTGCAAAATCGGGACGTCTTTGGTTACTATGTGGATAAGGGCTGGATGTGTGTTCAGGTTTTCTTTGTTCGTCAGGGCAAGCTTATTGAGCGCGATGTCAATCTTTTCCCTTATTATAATGATCCGGATGAGGACTTTCTAACCTATGTAGGACAATTCTATCAAGAAAAATCTCATCTAGTTCCCAATGAGGTGCTGATTCCGCAGGATATTGACGAAGAAGCTGTCAAGGTTTTGGTGGATACCAAGATTCTCAAACCCCAGCGTGGAGAGAAAAAGCAGCTGGTCAATTTGGCTATAAAGAATGCCCGAGTCAGCCTAGAGCAGAAATTCAACCTGCTAGAAAAATCAGTCGAAAAGACCCAAGGGGCTATTGAAAATCTAGGACGCTTGCTCAAAATCCCGACACCAGTCCGCATCGAATCTTTTGATAACTCCAATATCATGGGAACCAGTCCTGTTTCGGCTATGGTGGTCTTTGTTAACGGCAAGCCTAGTAAGAAGGATTACCGTAAGTATAAAATCAAGACTGTGGTTGGGCCAGACGATTATGCTAGTATGCGAGAGGTTATTCGCAGGCGTTATGGTCGAGTTCAACGTGACGGCTTGACTCCGCCAGATTTGATTGTCATTGATGGGGGACAAGGTCAAGTCAATATCGCCAAGCAGGTCATCCAAGAAGAACTGGGCTTGGATATCCCCATTGCAGGTCTGCAAAAGAATGACAAGCACCAAACCCATGAATTGCTCTTTGGAGATCCGCTTGAGGTGGTGGAGTTATCTCGCAATTCTCAGGAATTTTTCCTCCTCCAACGCATTCAAGATGAGGTGCACCGCTTTGCCATTACTTTCCATCGCCAACTGCGCTCTAAAAATTCCTTTTCTTCACAACTGGATGGAATTGAAGGGCTGGGACCTAAACGCAAGCAAAATCTCATGAAGCATTTCAAGTCTTTGACCAAAATCAAGGAAGCCAGTGTGGATGAGATTGTCGAAGTTGGAGTACCAAGAGCAGTTGCAGAAGCTGTGCAGAGGAAGTTGAACCCGCAGGAGGCAGAAGCCTTGCCTCAAGTGGCGGAAAAGAGAGTAGATTACCAAACGGAAGGAAACCACAATGAACCATAAAATCGCAATTTTATCAGATATTCATGGAAATGCGACGGCTTTAGGAGCAGTGATTGCAGATGCTAAAAATCAAGGAGTCAGTGAATACTGGCTTCTAGGAGATATTTTTCTTCCCGGTCCAGGTGCAAATGACTTGGTCGCTCTGTTAAAGGACCTTCCTATCACAGCCAGTGTTCGAGGCAATTGGGATGATTGTGTCCTTGAGGCCTTGGATGGTGAATATGGTTTGGAAGATCCACAAGAAATCCAGTCAATGCGAATGACCCAGTTTTTGATGGAGCGAATGGATCCTGCAACGATTGTCTGGTTACGAAGCTTGCCTTTGCTGGAAAAGAAAGAGGTTGATGGGTTGCGCTTTTCTATCTCTCATAATTTACCTGACAAAAATTATGGGGGTGACTTGTTGGTTGGGAATGATACAGAAAAATTTGACCAACTGCTAGATGAGGAAACGGACGTGGCAGTCTATGGTCATGTCCACAAGCAGTTGCTTCGTTATGGCAGTCAAGGGCAACAAATCATCAATCCAGGGTCGATTGGCATGCCCTATTTTAATTGGGAGGCGTTAAAAAATCACCGTGCCCAGTATGTCGTGATAGAGGTTGAAGATGGGGAATTGATAAATATCCTATTTCGTAAAGTCGCTTATGACTATGAAGCGGAGTTGGAATTGGCCAAGTCCAAGGGACTTCCCTTTATCGAAATGTATGAAGAGTTGCGAAGAGAAGACAACTATCAGGGGCACAATCTGGAACTATTAGCAAGCTTAATAGAAAAGCATGGGTATGTAGAAGATGTGAAGAATTTTTTTGATTTTTTGTAAGAGTTTCCTAAAATAACCGATGTAAACTAAAAAAGCGATTGGCTGGTCCAATCGCTTTTAGTATATCTTACTGTAACTGAGATTTATCTGGAAGGTAAGAACCACCTAGATAAGTATTACTAAGTTTTTCAAGTGTTCCGTCTTGATAGAGTTCTTTGAGCGCTTTATCAAATTTCTCTTTAAACTCCTTTTGGTCGCTTGAGAAAACGATATAGTTGTTGGGGCTATCGGCAGAAGGTAAGTCAACGACTGAGAGATCTAAGCCACGGTCCTTGATAATCTTTTGGACGGATACCTTGTCAAAGACTAGGAAATCAAACTCTCCGTTAGAGAGGTCTAGGATTCGTTTACCGATATCCTCTCCAGAAAAATCGATAGTAGCGGGATTGTCAGTGTGTTTTTGATTCCAGTTATTGATGAATTGAGCGTTTGAAGTTCCAGTATCCTCCTGTGTTGTTTTGCCAGCGATTTGGTCAAGTGAAGTCAGAGGATTTTTCTTGTTGCTGACAAGGACGAGGGGATTGTTCGAAATTGGGAGGGAGTAAAGGTATTTTTCAGCACGCTCTTTTGTGTAACTCAAGTTATTGGCTGCGGCTTGATAGTGACCAGAATCAAGTCCTGGGAAGATACTCTCCCAGGCAGTTCTTTGGAATTGAATCTCGTAGTCGCTGAGTTTTTCATCCACTGCTTTTAGAACTTCGATATCGAAGCCTGTCAGATTGCCCTTGTCTTCGTAGTCAAATGGCGGCACATCACCAGCTGTAGCAACGACAATTGTCTTTTGAGAGCTGGTTTCTTTAGGTGTAGTTTGATTTCCACAGGCAACTAAAAATGGTAGGATGGCTAGTAATAGGCTAAATTTTTTCATAATGTCTCCATTCAAATGTAAAGTTATCTGCTAGTTTATCAGAAATGTTCCTGATGAACCAATATATATTTTTTATGGCCGTAATAAAAAATCTTAATCATGAAAAATCCCTGCAAGCTCTTTCAAAATATGATAGAATGGAAGCAGTAGAATTAGAAAAGGAAATCGATTATGAAATTTCTTGAATTAAATAAAAAACGTCATGCGACTAAGCAGTTCACTGATAAGCCAGTTGATCCCAAAGATGTGCGTACGGCTATCGAAATTGCAACCTTGGCGCCAAGCGCCCACAACAGTCAGCCTTGGAAATTTGTGGTGGTACGTGAGAAAAATGCCGAACTAGCAAAATTGGCATACGGTTCAAACTTTGAACAGGTATCATCAGCACCTGTAACCATTGCCCTCTTTACAGATACGGACCTTGCCAAACGTGCCCGTAAAATTGCTCGAGTTGGTGGTGCTAACAATTTCTCAGAAGAACAACTACAATACTTCATGAAAAATTTGCCAGCTGAATTTGCACGCTACAATGAACAACAAGTCAGCGACTACCTAGCCCTCAATGCAGGTTTGGTTGCTATGAACTTGGTTCTCGCTCTTACAGATCAAGGAATCGGATCAAATCTTATCCTTGGTTTTGACAAATCAAAAGTCAACGAAGTTTTGGATATCGAAGATCGTTTCCGTCCAGAACTCTTAATTACAGTGGGTTACACAGATGAAAAATTGGAACCAAGCTACCGCTTGCCAGTAGATGAAATCATCGAGAAAAGATAGAAGGAAGATAATATGACAGCAATTGATTTTACAGCAGAAGTAGAAAAACGCAAAGAAGACCTCTTGGCTGACTTGTTTAGCCTTTTGGAAATCAACTCAGAACGTGATGACAGCAAGGCTGATGCCCAGCATCCATTTGGACCTGGTCCAGTAAAAGCTTTGGAGAAATTCCTTGAAATCGCAGACCGCGATGGCTATCCAACTAAAAATGTTGATAACTATGCAGGACATTTTGAGTTTGGTGATGGAGAAGAAGTTCTCGGAATCTTTGCCCATATGGACGTGGTGCCAGCTGGTAGCGGTTGGGACACAGACCCTTACACACCAACTATTAAAGATGGTCGCCTTTATGCGCGTGGAGCTTCAGATGACAAGGGTCCTACAACAGCTTGTTACTATGGCTTGAAAATCATCAAAGAATTGGGTCTTCCAACTTCTAAGACGGTTCGCTTCATCGTCGGAACAGACGAAGAATCAGGCTGGGCAGACATGGACTACTACTTTGAGCACGTAGGACTTGCAAAACCAGATTTCGGTTTTTCACCAGATGCAGAATTCCCAATCATCAATGGTGAAAAGGGAAATATCACGGAATACCTCCACTTTGCAGGTGAAAATGCAGGTATTGCCCGTCTTCACAGTTTTACAGGTGGTTTGCGTGAAAACATGGTGCCTGAATCAGCAACAGCGGTTGTTTCAGGAGATTTGACTGACTTGCAAGCTAAACTAGATGCTTTTGTTGCAGAACACAAACTTAGAGGAGAACTCCAAGAAGAAAACGGCCAATACAAGGTGACGATCATTGGTAAATCAGCTCACGGTGCTATGCCTGCTTCAGGTGTCAATGGTGCAACCTACCTAGCTCTCTTCCTCAGCCAGTTTGACTTTGCTGGTCCAGCCAAAGACTACCTTGACATCGCTGGTAAGATTCTCTTGAACGACCATGAGGGTGAAAATCTCAAGATTGCCCATGTGGATGAAAAGATGGGTGCTCTTTCTATGAATGCGGGTGTCTTCCGCTTCGATGAAACAAGTGCTGATAATACCATTGCCCTTAATATCCGCTATCCAA
>CAJZLM010000097.1:0-4982 GCA_916050595.1 Streptococcus mitis
AAAAAAACTTGACAGACTTTAAAATTTTTAAACCATTTAGAAATTTGTTAGAAGTAGGAAATAAATGTTTGAAAGAGGCTATCAGTGAATACTATTTTAGAAACATTTTATAAAGACCATCAAGTCAAACCCTTCATCTCTTCTGAACGAGATTTAGATGCTTGGCTCCTAAATTCCAAACTCGTTCCTAAGCGAAATATGGAACTATTAACAGATGATTTACTAGCAGGAGATATCATTTTACTATGGAGAATCCAGTTTGGCACTTTTACCACCGAAACCTGGTTTCCTAAATACTTCGAGTACACTTATGGCATTGATGCCCCTAAGCAAGCGACTTTCTGATTGGCTTCCTCTTAAACTGTCTTGTCACTAATATTTGAAATCCCCTTCCTTTTAAGGTACAATGGTAGAAATGAATTTTTGAGAGGATCAGAATGAAAAAACTAGCAACCCTTCTTTTACTATCAACTGTAGCCCTAGCTGGATGTAGCAGCATCCAACGTAGTTTGCGTGGCGATGACTATGTAGATTCTAGCTTAGCTGCTGAAGAAAGTTCCAAAGCAGCTGCCCAATCTGCCAAGGAGTTAAACGATGCTTTAACAAACGAAAACGCCAATTTCCCACAACTATCTAAAGAAGTTGCTGAAGACGAGGCTGAAGTGATTCTCCACACAAGTCAAGGAGATATCCGTATCAAACTCTTCCCTAAACTCGCTCCTCTAGCGGTTGAAAACTTCCTCACTCATGCCAAAGAAGGCTACTATAACGGCATTACCTTCCACCGTGTCATCGATAGCTTCATGGTTCAAACTGGAGATCCAAAAGGGGACGGTACAGGTGGTCAGTCCATCTGGCATGACAAGGATAAGACTAAAGACAAGGGAACTGGTTTCAAAAACGAGATTACTCCTTATCTCTATAACATCCGTGGTGCTCTTTCTATGGCTAATACTGGTCAACCAAACACCAATGGCAGCCAGTTCTTCATCAACCAAAACTCTACAGATACCTCTGCTAAACTCCCTACAAGCAAGTATCCAAAGAAAATCATCGAAGCCTATAAAGAAGGGGGAAACCCTAGTCTAGATGGCAAACACCCAGTCTTTGGTCAAGTGATTGACGGTATGGATGTTGTAGATAAGATTGCTAAAGCCGAAAAAGATGAGAAAGACAAACCAACGACTGCTATTACTATCGATAGCATCGAAGTGGTGAAAGACTACAATTTTAAATCTTAAAAACCAAAAAAATACAGTATCCACATTCGGTACTGTATTTCTTTTACTCTCATTCTTAAGTTAAATTATTAAAATCCCATATTTGCTCCATCCAGCCTTCATAGAAGTCTGGTTCGTGGCAGACCATAAGGATAGATCCCTTATATTCTTTGAGAGCGCGTTTGAGTTCATCCTTGGCATCCACATCCAAATGGTTGGTCGGCTCGTCCAGCACTAAAACGTTGTTTTCACGATTCATCAAGAGACAGAAACGAACCTTGGCTTGTTCCCCACCTGACAAGACCTGAATTTGGCTTTCAATATGCTTGGTTGTCAAACCACAACGGGCAAGGGCTGCACGAACTTCTGCTTGGTTGAGTGCAGGAAAGGCATTCCAGACAGCTTCAAGTGGTGTTTGACGATTGCCACCTTCTACTTCCTGTTCAAAGTAACCAAGTTCTAGGTAATCACCTCGTTCAACTTCCCCAGCAATTGGCGGAATAATCCCCAAGAGACTCTTCAAGAGAGTTGTTTTCCCGATACCATTAGCACCGATAATGGCAACCTTTTGATTGCGCTCAAAGGTAAGATTTAAAGGCTTAGTCAGAGGACGGTCGTAACCAATCTGCAAATCCTTGGCTTGGAAGATAAAGCGCCCTGGCGTACGAGCTGGTTTGAAATCAAAGGATGGTTTTGGTTTCTCACTTTGGAGTTCGATAATATCCATCTTATCCAATTTCTTCTGACGAGACATGGCCATGTTTCGTGTTGCAACACGCGCTTTATTACGTGCGACAAAATCTTTGAGATCTGCAATCTCTTTCTGCTGACGTTCGTAGGCAGCCTCTAGCTGAGATTTCTTCATAGCATAAACTTCTTGGAACTGGTAGTAGTCACCAGAATAACGCGTCAGCTGTTGATTTTCCACATGATAGACAATATTGATCACGTCGTTGAGGAAAGGAATATCGTGCGAAATAAGGACAAAGGCATTCTCATAGTTTTGGAGATAGCGCTTGAGCCAATCAATATGCTCAGCATCCAAGTAGTTGGTCGGCTCGTCCAACAGCAAGATATCGGGCTTTTCAAGGAGGAGTTTAGCCAAAAGCACCTTGGTTCTTTGCCCACCTGACAAAGAGGTTACATCCGTATCCATGCCAAAGTCCATGACACCAAGGGCACGCGCTACTTCGTCAATCTTAGCATCCAAGGTATAGAAATCACGACTCTCCAAACGGTCTTGTAGTTCTCCCACTTCTTCCATGAGAGCATCAACATCCGCTCCGTCTTCAGCCATTTCCATATAAAGATCATTGATACGAGCTTCAGCTTTGAAAAGCTCATCAAAGGCCGTACGGAGAACATCGCGCACCGACTGCCCTTCAGCAAGGACGGAGTGCTGATCCAAGTAACCAGCGGTCACATATTTGGACCACTCAACCTTCCCTTCATCTGGCAGCATTTTACCAGTTACAATGCTCATAAAGGTTGATTTCCCTTCACCATTAGCACCGACCAAACCGATATGTTCTCCCTTGAGGAGACGGAAGGACACATCTTCAAAAATTGCACGGTCACCAAAACCGTGACTCAGATTTTTAACTTCTAAAATACTCATTTTAATTCCTTATCTTGTTTTTATGTAATTGTTTATAGAGGAGCCAAGCCAGATAGCCACCCAAGGTATTGGTCCACAAATCATCAATCTCAAAGACGCGATTAAAATCAAAGAAAAAATCTAAGACTAACTGCGTACACTCGATTCCAAGGCTCACTAGAAAACTGAAAAAAATCACTTTTCTTGTCTTACGCAAGTTTGGAAGGAGATAAAGGAGTTGGAAAATCAGAGGAAAAAGTAAGAAGACATTGAGGATATTTTGTAGAAAAAGCCAACATAATTGTCCTATGTCACTCACCTCACCCAGTTTCCAGAGAGAATTGAAAGGAGTCAAAAGAAAAACCAGGCGTCCAAGATGCTGAATACCTGGAGTTTCCACTCCCACGGGAGATTGTTCTTGAGGAGTAAAGCAAAAGTAAACGATACAAATACTATAGAAAATGACTCCCCAGACCAAAATACGATTATAAGTCTTCTTCATCATTAAGGATTGACTGCTGCGACTGCCTTCTGGCGGTCACGTTTCATTGTATTGGAACGCAATTGTCCACAAGCTGCATCAATATCAGTACCATGCTCTTGACGAACAACACAGTTAACCCCTTTTTTCTTAAGCGTATCATAGAAGGCCAGGACGCGCTCTTTAGGACTACGGCTATATTGGTCATGCTCACTAACTGGGTTATAAGGAATCAAGTTTACATAAGACAATTTCTTGATATTCTTGAGCAATTCAGCCAATTCCAAGGCTTGTTCTACACCATCATTGACTTCATTGAGCATGATATACTCAAAGGTCACACGACGATTAGTTGTTTCGATATAGTACTCAATAGCAGCAAAGAGTTTTTCAATCGGAAAGGCACGGTTAATCTTCATGATGCTTGAGCGCAATTCATTGTTAGGTGCGTGAAGAGAAACAGCAAGATTGACCTGAACTCCTTCATTAGCAAAATCACGAATTTTATGGGCCAAACCTGAGGTTGAAACCGTGATGTGACGAGCACCGATAGCCATTCCCTTGTCATCGTTGATAGTACGAACGAAATTCAAGACATTGTTATAGTTATCAAAAGGCTCACCAATTCCCATGACAACGATATGGCTGACGCGTTCGTCCTGACCACGTTCATCGAAGTATTTCTGAACCAGCATGATCTGCGCTACAATTTCACCGTTATTGAGGTCACGTTGCTTCTTGATCAAGCCTGACGCACAGAAGGTACAACCAATATTACAGCCAACCTGAGTGGTCACACAGACTGACAAACCGTAGTGTTGACGCATGAGTACTGTCTCAATCAACATGCCATCTGGCAACTCGAAAAGATACTTAACAGTACCGTCAGCTGACTCTTGTACAATCCGTTGTTTCAAAGGATTGACCACAAACTGGTCATTGAGCTTAGCAATCAAATCCTTGGAAAGGTTGGTCATTTCTTCAAAGGACTGGACACGTTTACGGTAGAGCCATTCCCAGATTTGATCTGCTCGGAATTTCTTTTCTCCTTGTTCTAAAACCCATTCTTGCATGGTTTGACGTGTTAAACTATAAATAGACGGTTTCATCTCTTCTCCTTATTCTCTATCTATTTCTGACGAATGACAAAATGGCGCTGTCCCTTGTCCTCTTTCTGAGACTTTTGATCCTTATGACGACGTCTATTTCGCTTATCGGCATTTGGTTTTCTCTTGTTTTGCGAAGATTTCTTCCCTCTTCTAGGAAGGTTTTCCTCCTCTTTTTTACGCATTTTCTTGTCAAATGAAGCCCGTTTCGGTGCTTGATTTTCTAGGACAAAATAGGCACAACCATAACTACAGTACTCTAAAAGATAATCCTGTAAGCGACTAATCTTTTCATTTTTTTCCTCTGTTCGGTCGTCTTTATAAAAGCCACGTAGACGGAGCTGTTCATTGCTCCAGTCCCCCACGACATAATCAAACTTGGTCAACACTTCTGAAAAGCGTTGATTAAAGACTGTCACATCGAAGGCATCCTTGATATTTTCAACCAAGGTAAAAGCAATTCCTTCAGTCTCAACCTTATCCCCATTTACATGAAATTCTGGGCCAGGAAACTTGTTATAGTTGTATAATTCAGGTGCAATTTCTTTACGCATAGTCTTCCTTTTCCACGATTACTT
>CAJZLM010000098.1:0-4930 GCA_916050595.1 Streptococcus mitis
CGGTCACTGACAAATTCAGGATTATCTTCAAGTCTGGTTACAAGATAGGCATGATTGGTCACTAAAAGCTTGCAGGTTTGCGCCTTTTCTTGACTACGTTTCCAAAAATCTTCCGTCACAAATAAGCTCTTGGATGATAAATTCCCGTCATGACGAAGATCTGTCAGAAAATGTTGGTAACGGTAGAGTTGTCCAATTTCATCCAAATCTCCTGTCTCTGTCTCAGTCAGCCAAACCAAGAGTTGCATTTTAAAGCGTCTAAATAAGCGATTTTCATCATTTTCCTGCAAGGAACGATAAAAGGAATCCAGCTTCAGATAATTGTGTGGTCCCTTTAAACTATGAATATCTATATGGAACACTTCCTTGAGACGTTTACCTTCTTCTTCCATGATCTGATTTTGAAGAATCTTTGTCGGAACGCTAAGGACAATCTGACGATTTTCCACTTGGGACAATGCTGGTAAGAGATATCCATAAGTTTTCCCAATCCCAGTCGGAGCTTGAATCAGAGAGACAGGCTCATCTTTCAATAGCAAGCCTACCTCTTTAGCAAAACGTTCTTGCTCTTCCCTCACTTCAAGGTTCAACAGAGAAATATTCTTAGAAAAATCTTGAGATAGTTTTCGTGGCTCCAGGGGAGCTCCAGTTTTCTTGAAATACAGTCCTTGAACTTCGACCAAGTCTGGAGAACTCAGGATAGATTGGCTGCGATAAATTTCTTCAATAACCAGGTAGGACTCATATAAGAGGGCGTCAGCCATTTCCAGCAAGCGTTCCAAGAGACCTTTAGGAAGCTGGGCCATCTTTTCCCGTAGAAATAAGAGTAATTCCGCAGTAGCTTGGGCATCTGAAAGGGCTGTGTGGGCGTGTTTTAAAGGAATTCCTAATTCCTGACACAAAATCGGCAAACTATATTTTTCCAGTTCAGGGAAAAAGACCTGGGCCAATTCGACCGTGTCAACACGAGGATTTCTTAGTTCATAGCCTTCAAAAAATAAATTTTCCGCCAAGAGATTGGCATCAAACTGAACATTATGGGCTACAAAAATCCCATCCTTCACCAAGTCAAAGATTTTTCTGGTAACTTGCGAAAAATCAGGTGCTTGCGCCAGACGTTGGTCTGTCAATCCTGTCAGTTCTTTGATATGAGCATCTAAGGGTTCATGTGGATTGACATCCGTCGTATAGTGATCGACGATTTTTCCGTCCTCAATCACTACAATTCCCACTTGGATAATTTTAGCCTTACTACCTGTGCTAGTTGCCTCTAAATCAACCACAACATAGCGATTACCAATCGTTTTCATTATAAAAAATTATACCAAAAAAAGGGCCATTTGGCACCTGCAAACATAGGATAATTTTCAAACTCGAGAAGGTCACTTTTCTGAAAAATCCCAGTAAACAGAGCATCCTAGCCTACTTATTTTTTGAAAATATTGGAGAATAAGAAAAATTGAGAGAAGAAATGTTTGCATCTTCCTTCTCTCAACTATCCATTTACTTTATTTAACCATGTCAGGATCGTAGTCATAAAATCCTGTGTCAAGGAAACGGTTTTTAGGGTGAAGTTTACGCACTTCTTCATCCAGCAAGAAGGCTTGGTCATGGCTAAAGTTACCCTCTTGAATCAAGCTACGCGCTTGAATAAAGAGTTTTGCAATCTCAACAAAGTTCTGACCAGGAGTGTAGAGCCCTTCTAGTTTCCAGTGAGTGAAACCATGCTCTACCAATTCTGTCAATTTTGTCATCAAATCAAGGTCGTTATTGGCAAAGATATGGGTACCATGATTGTCTTCAAAAATGGAATAGTGGCTCTCTGGGTCACTTGGCTCAGCCAAGAAGAGGTCACGCTTGCGAGTCTTTTCGTCATCGATATGTGTAAAGTTATAATAGTTTTGCAAGAGAGGACGCTTAGAATGGTGAATAACGCTAGCTCCGTAAACCAAAACTTCAGCAGGAATTTCCAAAATCTCTGGCATTTTGAAGAGTTCAGCAGATGGAATTTCACGCGCCAAAACAGCCTCAGATGCGCCAGCCTTTTGTCCCCAGAAGTTAATCTGACGACTGCTTGTCACCATAGTTGAAGCATCATAGATGGTCTTAAAGGAATAACCATCGCGATTGACCACGTAAAAGACACCTGCATCCCCAATCGTAATGTAGTCTGTCTTGATTTCTTCCAAAAAGTCTAAGAAAGGCTTGATACGATCCATCATATCTTGGTGCATGAGGGCGTTAACCGCAACGATCAATTCTTTACCATCATCATGAACCAGCTTAGCAATTTCACGCAATTGGTCATGACTAAAGGTTGTCGGCAGACGAAGGCCAAAATCTTTCTCACCGACATAGATACGGTCTACGCCAGCTTCGAGCAGTTGTTTAACTTGTTCAATACTTTCAGCAGTTGCTGTAATGATAATCTTTTCCATAAGGAAAATTATACCACATTTCTGGAAAATCAGCCATTCTTTAAAAATGAAAAGGGACTTTATTCTTATTGTAACCTTTCTGTAATAATTCTCTGCTGAAAAAATGATAAAATAGGTATGTACTGTTAAGGAGAGAATCATGCCCGTAAGAAAATTACAATCCTATGAGGTAGACTATCAAGAAGAATTAAGCCAGCAGGTTCCTCGCTATCAAGATTATACACCTGAAGCACAATCTGATGCCAATCTCAAGGAAATCCTATTTTTTGTTAATATCGCTGTTTTTTGTATCTGTATTGCTATCTTTAGTTTTATCTTTTTAGCATTAAAATTATCACCTGCTCTTGCCTTTACTGTAGCAATCGGATCCAGCTTACTTGTTTTAAAAGTTCAACGGTCTATTATCAAACGAAAACATAGAAGATAAATCCAAAATATCGCCCCGTCTGGAGCGATATTTTTATTTTTTCTTTTTCGATGGTGTGTGGATGGCAATTTTCACTTCAAAGATTGTTCCCTTTGGTTTATTATCTTTAACAGTAATGGTTCCTTTTAGGGCATCTACAATTTGCTTGGCTAAGGATAATCCTAAACCAAAACCACCTTTTTGACGGGTTCTAGCCTTGTCCACTCGATAAAAACGGTCAAAAATTTTCTTCTTATCTTCTGCTGAAATACCGACTCCATTGTCGGAAACTAGCAAATAAAGATTACGATCAGTCGCTGAAATCATAAAATCAATTTCACCATCCTCCTCAGTATATTTGATAGCATTATCAAATAGGATGGTCATCAGTTGTTTTAAAAGAAGCTGATCTGTGACAATCGTTCGATGGATACGATTTTCAAAACGGAAGACACGATCATTTTCCGAAGCAATCATCTCGTAGTTTGTGAAAGCCGTATTGAAAAAACTGGTTGGAACTTCTGCAAGTTCCGGCTTAATCCCATCATCTCTACGAGCTAAATTCAACAAGTTTGTCGTCAAAAACCGCATATTTCGGACTTCTTCCAAACTCGATGCAATGCTTTCACTCACATCCATAATGGTTGCTTCTGGCTTACGGAAAAGGGTCTCTAAGCGATTTTGCAAAACTGCAAGTGGAGTTCGTAACTCATGACTGGCATTTTCCACAAAGGACTGCTGCTTCTGCATGCTCTCAAGCAGGGGCCTAACACTGACCCTAGCTAGATAGAGACTGGCAAGTAAAGACAAAATCCAGAAACTTGCCATCACAATCACAATCAATTTCTCATGCTTTTGACTGGCTTGCTCCAACTGACTGGTATTAATCAAGACAGCCGCATACTTGATATTGGTTGAAACCGAACTGATATTGGTTTCCATCAAAATCATGCGATAGATTTCTTCTTGTCCATAGCTATTAAAAACCTGAATCTGATAGATATGGCCTAGTTCTTTTTTCTCTAACTTAATCTTATCCAATCCCAAAAATCGATTTCCAGAAAGGAGTTGGGTAAAATTTTTATCAAAAAGAATGACTTCTGTGTTAGAACTGACATTGGGTTTTACTTCAGTCTTGCTAGTATCTGTAGCTGCATTCTCTAAGTCTTTAATCTCTTCTGTTGCCCTATTTACTGCCAGCTGGATAACTGCTTGAGGATTTTCACTCAGTCCATGAAGCTTATCATCCACCGAAGTATAGAGACTCGAATGCATGACCTGCAAAATAATCAGAGTCATGGTGGAAAAAATCAGAGTGAAGACACCAAAGTTGCGGATAAAATAACTAAAGTCATCCGCATACCATGTTTTTTTTAGTTTACTGAACATCTTTTAAAATATACCCAACACTACGCAAGGTTTGCAAATTCTCTGCAAAAGTGGTTCCTTTTAATTTCTTACGGACTTTTGAAACATAGACTTCAACAACCGAAATCGTTGTATCACTATCAAATCCCCATAGACGATCAAAAATCTGAGTCTTCGGCAAAATAACATTTTGATTTTGAAGGAAATAAACTAATAAATCAAACTCTTTTCCCAGTAATTCGACAGGAGTATCTTCAACCTTAACGGTATTGGTTGACAAATTAACTACAATATTTCCATAAGTCAAGGTGTTTTCATTAAACTTGCCTGAACGTTTGAGAAGCGCTTGAATCCGCATTTTGAGTTCTTCTAGGTAGAAAGGTTTGGTCAGATAGTCATCCGCTCCCAGTTCAAATCCATGTCCCTTGTCATCCAAACTTTCCTTGGCAGTCATGATCAGAACTGGTGTCGTAATTCCTTTTTCACGCAATTCTTTCAAGACTTGAAAGCCATTTTTTTCAGGTAACATTAAATCGAGCAAAATCAAGTCATAGACGCCACTTTCAGCTTCGTAGAGACCTTCTTCCCCATCAAATACCTGCATGACATCCGCAAAATCGTCTAAAAAGTCAAATACTGAATTTGACAGGCCTAGATCATCCTCAACCAATAAGATTTTTATCATGAGAAACTCCTCCTTATTAAAACCATTATACCA
>CAJZLM010000099.1:0-4904 GCA_916050595.1 Streptococcus mitis
CTCAAAACACTGTTTTGAGGTTGCAGATAGAGCTGACGTGGTTTGAAGAGATTTTAGAAGAATATCAATTTCATATTTCTGCCTATCCATTTATACTAATAAAAGACTGAGACACTAGATCTCAGCCTTTTTCTTTATCCCAAAACTAATTCATCACTGACTAGACTTTGGCCACTATTTTTCTGGAAGAGATGCATGAGATCTTCAACTGTCAGATGCTTTTTCTCTTCTCCTTTTACATCCACCACTATCTTGCCTTGATAGAGCATAATGAGACGATTTCCGTACTCAATCGCATGGTTCATATCGTGGGTAATCATCAAAGTCGTCAACTGATGGTGTTCCACAATCTTTTGCGTCAAATCCATCACCATTTGACTCGTTTTCGGGTCAAGTGCCGCAGTATGTTCATCCAAAAGCAAAAGTTTGGGTTTCACCAGAGCTGCCATGACTAGGGTCAAGGCCTGTCTTTGTCCTCCTGAGAGGTATTGAGTATCCACTTTCAAGCGGTTTTCAAGACCAATATTCAACTCCTTCAAGGCCTCTTGGAACTGGATTCTATCCTTCTCCTTCACGCCCCAACCAAGCCCTCTCTTCTGCCCGCGTCTCAAGGCAATAGCCATATTCTCCTCAATCGTCAAACGAGAAGCTGTCCCCATCTTAGGATCTTGAAAAACACGGGCGATATCCTTGGCTCTCTTTCTTACACTCAGATTTTTAATGGATTTGCCTGCCAATAAAAGGTCCCCTTCGTCCACCGATAAATTGCCAGCCAAGATATTCATCAAAGTAGATTTCCCTGCTCCATTTCCACCAATCACAGAGATAAAATCTCCCTCTTCAACCTCTAAATCTAATCCTTTGAGGACATGGTTCTCATTGACCGTCCCTGCTTCAAATGTTTTGTGAATATTTTCAAGTGTTAACAAACTTGCCATAACTTTCTCCTCCTATTCATTTCTCAATTTCAGACCACGAATCTTTAATCTCTTTTGCAATTCTGGCGCAAATAAAACTAAGGCTAACAAGATTGCATTAAAGAGACGGACCAGGTTTTGATCTAGATTTGGAATTTCATAGATATTTAAAATAATCAAACGGTATACAATAGCACCGATTCCGATGGATAACAAGCGACCTCCAATGGTCAAGTCGTGAATCAAGACTTCCGCAATAATGACTGCACTCAAACCAACAACGATAGTTCCTGTCCCAGAAGTTACATCCGAAAATCCATCATTTTGGGCAAACAAGGAACCACATAAGGCAATCAAGCCGTTTGAAATCATGTAACCAACAATCTTCATGGTGTCTACATTGACCCCATTTGCCTCACTCATCGGAATATTGTCCCCAGTCGAACGCAAGACCAAGCCAATCTCTGTTTTCATCAAAAGAGTCAAGACCAAACAAACAAGTAAGATACAGGCCAAACTGAGTGAGAAAACAGCTTCTTCATTTGATAGCCCCAAACTAGCCAACTGTTTAAAGACAGTTGAAGAATCTCCCAAGGAAAGATTGGGCACACTTCCCATGATTTTAATATTGATTGAATAAAGCCCTGTCAAGGTCACAATACCTGTCAAGAGAGCTGGAATTTTCATCTTGGTGTGGAGCATTCCTGATACAAGACCTGCTACCATACCTGCCAGCAAAGCAAGTAAGGTCGCAATCCAAGGATTTGTCCCTGCCTGTATCTGAGATACGACGACTGCTGCCCCCAGTGGAAAGGCTCCTTCAGCAGTCATATCCGCAATATCCAAAATACGGAAAGTCAAGTAGACCCCAATCGCCATAATCGACCACAACAAACCTTCTGATAAACTAGATAATACAAAATTCATCTCAAACCTCCTTATTCCTTGCCTTCTAACTTACTAATATCAATTCCCAATGCATCTGCCATTTCTTGATTGGTATGCAATTCCAGTTTTTCAGGCAACTCAACTGCTATATTTTCTGGCTTCTCACCTTTTAAGACACGAACCAGCATTCTTGCTGTCTGACGTCCCAATTCTTCATAATTGGTTCCGTAGTTATACAAGCCACCAACAGCAATCATTTCTGTTGAACCACCGAATACTGGAACCTTGTGTTTAATAGAAACCTGCTTGACTGTTTCCATGGTTGATGAAATGATATTATCCGTTGGTACAAAAACCATATCCACCTCTGCCATCAAGCTTTCTGCAGCAGCCTTGACGTTGTTACTGTCCAAGATTGTTTTTTCAACAACGGTAAAGCCTTTTTCTTCCAGAAGGCGCTTAGCTTCATCCTTTTGGACAACTGAGTTTGGCTCGCTCTGAGTATAGAGGATTCCAATCGTTTTAGCCTTTGGCAACACTTTCTTTATCAAATTGATTTGGGTTGAAATGGCATCTGATGACTGGTCACTTGTCCCAGTTACATTGCCCCCAGGATGTTCTCTTGACTCAACCAACTTGGCACTGACAGGGTCTGTTACAGCTGAAAAGATAACCGGTGTCGTTTGTGTCGTATTGGCCAAGCTCTGAGCAGAAGGCGTTGCGATGGCTAGAACGACATCACTAGATTCTGCTAGTTGCTGGGAAATCGTTTTAAGATTTCGTTGTTCTCCCTGTGCATTTTGCAAATCAATCTCGATATTTTTCCCTTCAACATAGCCTTGCTTAGCCAACTCATCCACAAAACCTTCTCTAGTAGCGTCCAAAGATTGATGAGTAATAAACTGCGAAATACCGATACGAAACACATCTTTTTTCTTATCTGCCTTCAACTGATGCAAACTAATTAGAGAGGTTAAGAGAATCCCCACTACCAAGAGGGGGGCTAGTAATTTTCGAACAACTTTCATAATGAAACTCCTTCTCAGAAAAGATAAAACAAAAAAACCGCCTAGATACTATCTAAACGGATGCTTGAAATAATCTAACAAGTTATAACTTTGCTAGTCCATTTAGATATTCATCTATATGGACCACAATCAAAAATCTTAGCCACATAGATACAAACAAATTGCTTGAACTGTTTGCATCCATGGTGACATGTCTACAAACACTATCTAAAGTAGCTAAAGTAAAAGTTTTGATTCATCGTTACAGCTTGTTTCTTATTCATTTCTTTTTTTGCTTTCTTTTTTGATGTTTCCTATCTTACCACCTTTTTCATTAGCTGTCAAGAATATTTCAGAATTTTTTAAAATTTTTCGAAAATTCTTTCATAATTCTTTTAGGATAATTTCAAAGATTTGCCCATTAGACAAAATAGAACGATTTGAAGACTTTTATGGTATTCAGTTGTACTAGAGTTTTTTAAAAGTGTTTTGATGGCTTGTATTTCTTCTTTGGTTGATTTCATATCACTATTATATAATGCATTTTGATTTTAGTGTAGTATTAAACTGACTCTTGGCAGTCGGACAAAAAATCGACAGTTATTTTATACTGTTTAAAACCATTAGTCAATACGACAATCTCTTTACTTTTCGGTTATCAACTCTGTAGATTGCTAACATATCCAAAATAAGCTAAGTATCCCGAGGATAGGCAACAGAAATGAATTATTTATACTCTGGATACCACTTCAAATCACGAACTGCTTTGGCCATATCTGTTTCCTTAGCGCGTGCAAGACCTTGCTCTTGTGCTTTTTTAGCGACTGCTTCTGCTACTTTAATAGAAACATCTGCTACATACTTGAATGGTGGCAAGACAGGAGCTCCTGGTTGGCCTGGATTGACAATACCACTCAATGAATGCGCCGCTGCTCCAATCATTTCATCAGTCAAAAGACTTGCTTCAGAAGCCAGCATACCTAGACCAAGACCTGGGTAAATCAGGGCATTATTTGCTTGACCAATCACATAGTCTACACCTTTATAAGAAACCGTATCAGCAGGAATTCCTGTTGCGACAAAAGCTTTGCCATCTGACCATTCAATCAAATCTTTGGCACTAGCTTCTGCCAATTTAGTTGGATTTGACAAAGGGAAGATCATTGGACGTTCTGTGTTTTCACACATAGCTTCTACTATTTCTTTAGTGAAGGTATTAGGCTGAGTTGAAGTTCCTACAAGAATGGTTGGCTTCACAGTCTTCACTACTTCAAGCAGGTCAGTCAACTTATCTGCGTTACTAAAGTCAGCACGTTTCTTAGCAAATGGTTTTTGCTCTGGTGTCAAGTCATCCATGTCATCAAAGAGAAGACCTTGTTTATCAACCATAAAGAAACGTTTATAAGCTTCTTCTTCAGAAAGACCTTCACTTACCATTTCACGAAGAACACGAGAGGCAATTCCTGCACCCGCAGTACCACCACCATAGCAGAGATAAACTTGATCTGTTAATTTTTCACCACTAATATCCAGCGAACCGAAGATACCACCCAAGGTAACGATTCCTGTACCTTGAATATCATCATTAAAGGTCGGAATTTGTTTCCGGTATTTTTCAAGAATATGGGCAGCATTCAAGCGGCCGAAGTCTTCCCAGTGAAGGTAGAGTTTAGGAAAGAGACGTTCTGCTGTTTGAACAAATTGGTCAATGAAGTCGTAGTAACGATCTCCGCGGACCCGTTCGTGACGATTTCCTAAGTAATTAGGATTGTTACGAAGTTCTTCACGGTTAGTCCCTGCATCAATGACTAAAGGAAGGACCATCGAAGGATCTATTCCAGCAGCACCCGTATAGACCATCAATTTCCCAACAGAAATATCGACACCATTTGTTCCCCAGTCGCCAATTCCAAGGATTCCTTCTGCATCTGTTACAACAATGAGACGAATCTCGCGACCCCCGGCAGCGTTTTTCAAAGTAGCTTCAATATTTTCAGGATGATTAATATCAAGATATCCCGCATATTGGGGATCTACAAAAAGATCACTATAGCCTTCAATCGTATCTGCAATGGTTGGATCATATACAATT
>CAJZLM010000100.1:0-4885 GCA_916050595.1 Streptococcus mitis
TAGATTCTATAGAAGTTAATATAATGAAAAAAGCGATTGCTAACTTGAAATGTCGTTTCACCTCTAATTATTGACATTTCAGGAAAAATCGCAGTAAAAACTGCACAACCTTCTTTAAATGTGCTATAATACAGGAAAAAATAATAATGGAGGTCACGATAATGGCAACATTTTTGATGATTTTTGTGGTGGTTTGTGTGCTCCTATTGGTGATAGTCACACTGAGTACAGTTTATGTGGTTCGTCAGCAGTCGGTGGCGATTATTGAACGCTTTGGGAAATACCAAAAGGTTGCCAATAGCGGTATTCATATTCGCTTGCCTTTTGGAATTGACTCGATTGCAGCGCGGATTCAGTTGCGCTTGTTGCAAAGCGATATTGTGGTTGAGACTAAGACCAAGGACAATGTGTTCGTTATGATGAATGTAGCGACTCAGTACCGTGTCAATGAGCAGAGCGTGACAGATGCCTACTATAAACTCATGCGTCCAGAATCTCAGATTAAATCTTATATCGAAGACGCCCTTCGCTCTTCTGTTCCAAAATTAACCTTGGATGAATTATTTGAGAAAAAAGATGAGATTGCCCTTGAAGTTCAACATCAAGTAGCAGAAGAAATGACTACTTACGGTTATATTATTGTGAAAACCTTGATTACTAAGGTAGAGCCAGATGCAGAAGTCAAGCAATCCATGAATGAAATCAATGCGGCGCAACGTAAGCGGGTCGCAGCGCAAGAATTGGCGGAAGCAGACAAGATTAAAATCGTCACTGCAGCTGAAGCCGAAGCAGAAAAAGATCGCCTTCATGGTGTGGGGATTGCCCAACAACGTAAGGCGATTGTGGATGGATTGGCAGAGTCTATCACCGAACTCAAGGAAGCCAATGTTGGTATGACAGAAGAACAAATCATGTCCATCCTCTTGACCAATCAGTATTTGGATACCTTGAATACCTTTGCCTCTAAAGGAAACCAGACTATCTTTTTACCAAATACGCCAAATGGTGTGGATGATATCCGTACACAAATCTTGTCAGCACTCCGTGCTGAGAAGAAATAATAGATTAAAGAGCTTGGTAACAGGCTCTTTTTGTATTGTTTTTGTTAAGAAAAACAAAAATATTTTTATACATTTACATAAAATTTATCGCAACATAATCTACCTACTCTGGGATTAAAATTGGATAACTAGAAATATTTGTGAATACAAACTATTTCTGATATACTAAATATACAGTAATAATGAATGATAGGATATGGGATGAAAGAATTTCAATTTGAGAGAAAGCAACGTTTTTCTTTGAGAAAATATACAATAGGAGCTTGTTCGGTCTTGCTAGGAACGAGTTTATTTTTTGCTGGTATGGGGGCTCAACCCGTACAGGCTACAGAAACGACTTCAACACTAATTTCAAGTCATTACTTGGATGAGCAGGATTTACCTGAAAAGCTGAAATCTGAGTTGCAATGGTTTGAAGAAAATAAGATTGAGGTAAAAGAGGGAAAAGAATACTATTTTGTCTATCGAAAATTGGCTACAAGATTACCAGAAACAGGTCTGTTTTCTAATGATGAGATGTTTATCTTGGGAGCAGGATTATTATTGCTTTCCTTCACTTTAATCAAGAGAAAAAAGGGAGCGTCTTACTTCCTTGTGAGCGTCTTTGCTGTTGGTGGTTTGGGAGCATCCATCTCTGCTTTAGAAAATCTGGTAGAATTGCAACCAGCCCTTGTTAAGAGAGTAGAAGGTCAGTTTTTACCAAGTCCTGAAACAGTCCAAGGATATGAATTTACGGGATATTATTTGGTAAGAGATAGTGCTAGCAAGGAACTTTCTGTTGATAAGGTAGAGTCGCCAGCATTATCTCAAAAGGAGGAAAGTTCAGAACCTCAATCTAAGAAGATTGTACCACAGACTACATCTCATTTTAGCTCGACTGAAGACCTTGTGCAATCTCCTCAACCATCTTACGCAGTTGAGCCTGTTTTAAATCCAACTTCTGAAAAAAGTATGAATATTGAGTCTAAAAAAGTACCAGATGAAGGAATGAAAACTGTTATTGAAGACAAGCCAGAACTGGAAGTTAGGATAGGGGAGATAGAGTTTGAACCTCAATTTCAGTCTGACCCAACTCTGGCTAAGGGAGAAAAAAGAATTTCTATAGAAGGTGCCAAGGGACAAGAACGAATCTTAACAGAAGTAAGGGTTGTCGATGGTATTGTTACGCGAAATGAAGTAGGGAGAGAAGTGCTTCGTGAACCAGTTGCTCAGGTGATTTTGGTCGGGACAAAAGAGAAGGAACCTCAAGAAAATGGTATAAGCCTAGCCCCGGAAGTCCAACCACCTCTTCCATCTTATGAAGGTGGTGTTTCCGGCGAATCCTTGGTGGAACCGTCCCTTCCCTCTTATGAAGGCGGTGTTTCCGGTGAGTCCTTGGTAGAACCAGCGCTTCCGTCTTATGAAGGCGGTGTTTCTGGCGAATCCTTGGTGGAACCATCCCTTCCTTCTTATGAGGGTGGTGTTTCCGGCGATCCTTCGGTAGAGCCATCTCTTCCGTCTTATGAAGGTGGCGTTTCCGGTGAGCCTGAGATACAGGAGGCTCTCCCAGAGTACAAAGAAGACACTCAACTTCCTCAGACCAAAGTGGAGACCAAAGCTGTTCCTTATGAAACCGTTTATGAAAAGAATGAGAAACTAGACCACGGCGTTACAAGAGTAAAAATTCCGGGTGTTGAGGGACAAGAACAAGTTACTACTACCTATACTAAAGATCAAGCAAGTGGAAATATTTCTGAGAATAAAACTGTCAAAATAGTAGCTAACAAAGTTGATCAAGTTGTAGAAGTTGGAACTAAACCGAGTGTTGAAACTACTGTCCTATCTCATAAAACGATTTACCAAGTGAATCCTGCTTTGGAGTTCAGACGACAGGAAGTAGCGGTTGCAGGGCATGATGGTTCGGTGGAAACTAGGACGACTTATCAACTAGACAAGGCAACAGGTCAGGTGACGGTATCTGATACTACTAGGCAAGTAAATCCAGCAGTCGATAAAGTGATTCAAGTTGGTAATGTGGAAAAAGTAATACAACCGATTGCTGTTACTGAGGAGCGAAGAGAGGATTTGTCACTTGCTAAAAATATAGAAAAGGTAGCCTCTGAAGGAGAAGTTGGTGAGAATACACTTACCAGAACCTACGCTATCAATGAACAAACTGGCGAATTGGTTAATCCTCAAGAAGTGAGTCAAATAACAAAACCAATGAAACCGAGAGTTATTTTAGTTGGTAGTCAGGAGGATAAACTACACATTCTTCCAGCAAATAGTGAGAGAGAAGATGCTGTGGATGTGTCTGCTCTGACTACAAGCGCGAGGTCAGTAGACTTCTTACATGACAGTAAACTAAAAGCACAGTTGGAGCCTGTCTATGATCCTCGAGATATTATAACAAAGAGAATTGCGCTCAGAAAAACACACCCAAATATCACTGACCAAGAAGTCAAAGGTATGTTGCGCACAGAGTATCTTCAAAAACTGTCAATTCAAGAAAGCTTTGATCAGACGAAGACGCAAGCTGAGTCAAGTTTCAAAAAGATAGCCTCTCATACTTTGGGAATTATAGGAGATACCCCTGAAAATCGCAGTAAGGTCAAACAAGAGCTTGAGCAATACAAAGAGCAGATCTTGTTGGGACTGTCTTATATCAATCGTTTTTATAATATTCAATTTGGGGACACGAATATTCGTGATATTCTGGCCTTTAATCCAAGTTCATTTGGCAATAAGACAATGACCGCCTTGGATAGTTTGAAAAAATTAGGATCCATGTCTTATGAAGAGATGAAATTGACCAATAGTCCTCAAACATTTACAAAGTATTTATCTACCATTACAGGTAAGGCTAGCTTGAAGGAATTTTTAGACAGCAATCGCCAACTCTTTACGTCAGATGATGCGGATACCTGGCTTAAAAAATCTAGCCAAGCTATGATTGTTGAAAAATCATCTAAGGAAAATCCTTCAGCGCATGTCGGGCTGTATAGCAAGTTGACAGCTGGAGAAAAGGATCCTCGTAAACAAGAGGCTAATATGGCTACTATTTTGGGACTTTTAAATGTGAAAGAACCAAATGTTTACGTGATTAGTAATATGGCGACAATTACCTATGGTAATATTGGTTCCTATATAGATACTTCTCTTGCCCAGTCTAATCCAACTAAGTATCAGGCTGAGCTTGCTAGAGTCAAGTCTTTAATTGAAAAAGCCGCTGTACAACAAGCTAACTATGTTGATACTCTTTATCGTATAACAAAACCAGAAAATCGTGATAAGTTGCTGACAAATCGTTTGATTATTGATACGATGAAGAAATATACAAGTAATCCGAATGCACAGATTGATAGCACTTGGTCACCAGCTACTGGTAGTGGAGCTGATAAGGGGGTCGACCAGTTTATGACTCCTATGAATTACTATTCTCCAGTAAGTAAGGTGGGAGCTGAGGCTAATGGATTAGGTGTCCGTTACTTTATAGATAGGGTTTTGGATGATAGAGGTTCAGCGACTTATTCTCATGAAATGACGCACTTACTAGATAGAACGGTCTTGTTTAATAATCACGGTCGTCGAGATGGTACAGGAGCAGAGTTTTATGCGCGTGGTATTTTTGAAAACTCCTATAATCCAGAAAAAGATACTTATTTCAATCTCAATTTTGTATATGATGAGAGTGATAAGAATGGATTTTACAATAAAACACCTGATCGATTTAAAACAGCAGAAGATTTGAAATCTTACATGAAGGGAAGTTTTGATGTTCTTTATACTCTAGATTACCTAGAAGCAGAGGCAAGTAGAAACTTATCTGCAGAAGACAAGATGAG
>CAJZLM010000101.1:0-4839 GCA_916050595.1 Streptococcus mitis
CCGCCTCAATAAACGCCAAGGAAAACAACTCTTGCAGGAACTTGGTGCAGACCCAGCTCTTTATGAAAAAATCCCAACAGCAGACCTAGAAGAAGACAAACCAGGCCTAGCTGACGAAGTAGCCCTCGGAGTCACTTATGAAGAGATTGACGACTACCTAGAAGGCAAAACAATCAGCCCCGAAGCTCAAGCGACTATCGAAAACTGGTGGCACAAAGGCCAACACAAACGCCACCTACCCATCACCGTATTTGATGACTTTTGGGAGTAAAAAGGTCCGGGGGACCTTTTTAGCTTATTACCTTGAGATTCCAAAGTAAAACAAGTTTCAATGGAGATTGGACAGAGAATCATCTATCAGAAAGTGAGGTAGTATCATGAAAGCAATCGGTACGCAAATATTACAGACAGATCGTTTAATCTTGCGAAGATTTGTGGAAAGTGATGCAGAAGCCATGTTTCAGAATTGGGCTTCATCCGCTGAGAATCTGACCTATGTCACTTGGGATCCCCATTCTGATGTCGAGGTGACTCGAAATTCGATTCGTAACTGGGTTGCTTCCTATACTAATCCCAACTATTACAAATGGGCCATTTGTCTCAAAGAAAACCCGGAGCAGGTGATAGGAGATATCAGCATCGTTGCAATAGATGAGAACGATTCTTCTTGTGAAATTGGCTATGTGCTAGGCAAGAAATACTGGGGTCATGGTATGATGACAGAGGCCTTGAAAGCTGTCTTGGACTTTTGTTTTACTCAAGCAGGTTTTCAAGATGTCAGAGCACGATATGCTAGTCTCAATCCAGCTTCAGGTCGTGTCATGGAGAAGGCTGGAATGTCCTATCTTAAGACTATTACCAATGGTGTAGAGAGAAAAGGATATCTGGCGGACTTAATTTATTATCAGATAAGTAGGGAAGACTAGTGAATTTTCTTTTCTGTTTTCATCGAAGTCAGACCTTGTCTGGCTTTTTTTGTAAGATTTCTAAATAACCTGATTAAATTCCTATTTTTCCCTATCATTGTCCCTGTTTTTTCTGGAGTTTTGGGGCTATAATAGTCCTATCAAATCAAAGAATGGAGGAAGGCGATGGATAATATAATCTTTTTTATCAGTGTTTTTCTTGCTGGAATTCTTTCCTTCTTTTCTCCTTGTATTTTACCCTTGTTACCGGTCTATGCAGGGGTCTTGTTGGATGACAAAGATGGTGCTCAAGCTTCTAGTGGAAAATATTCAATATCAAGTGTTAGTCTATTGCGAACTTTGGCCTTTATAGCAGGAATTTCCTTTGTTTTTATCTTACTGGGCTATGGAGCTGGTTTTTTAGGCAATTTGCTGTATGCTTCTTGGTTTCAGTATGTGACAGGTGCGGTTATCATTTTCTTGGGCTTGCACCAGATGGAAGTCTTACATTTGCAGGGGCTCTACAAGGAAAGAAGGCTACAATTAAGGAGACAGGGGCAAAAGGGTAAGGGCTATAGTCAGGCATTTTTACTGGGGTTGACTTTTAGTTTTGCTTGGACGCCTTGTGTGGGGCCGGTTCTTGGTTCTGTTTTGGCCTTGGCGGCTTCGGGTGGCTCAGGTGCTTGGCAGGGAGCTGCTCTCATGTTGGTGTACACGTTAGGTTTGGCTCTACCATTCTTGGTTCTAGCCCTAGCCTCCAGCTATGTTTTGAAACATTTCCGAAAACTTCATCCCTACCTTGGAACCCTCAAAAAAGTGGGTGGTTTCCTCATTATCGTGATGGGAATTTTGGTGCTTTTAGGAAATGCTTCTATTTTGACAAGATTATTTGAATAGAGAGGAAGAAGAAATGAAAAAATGGCAAACATGTCTCCTTGGAGTCGGCTCAATCTGTTGCTTGGCAGCCTGTTCTGCTAAAAATATGTCAGACGAAGCTACTATGAAGGAGCAAACAAAAATAGAACAAGTCAGTATGCAAACTGCGACTAAAGGTCAGGCAGTCGCTGATTTCGAACTGACAGGAGTAGATGACAAGACCTACCGCTTGTCTGATTACAAGGGTAAGAACGTCTATCTCAAATTCTGGGCTTCTTGGTGTTCCATCTGTCTAGCCAGTCTACCAGATACAGATGAAATTGCTAAGGATGCTGGTGATGATTATGTGGTCTTGACAGTGGTGTCTCCTGGACATAAGGGGGAACAAGCTGAAGCAGACTTTAAGAACTGGTACAAGGGCTTGGATTATAAAAATTTCCCAGTTCTAATTGACCCATCAGGTAAACTTTTAGAAAGTTATGGTGTCCGTTCTTACCCAACTCAAGCCTTTATAGACAAGGAAGGTAAGCTAGTCAAAACGCAACCTGGTTTTATGGATAAGGATATGATTTTAAAAGAATTGAAAGAAATGGGGTAGAGAAAGGTCATGAATGATAAAGTAAAATTGTTTGTCTTGGCAGGGATTTTTTTCCTAGCCCTAAGCGGTTTCTATTTTCTATTGATGCGAAATGCAGGGCAGACAGATAGCTCGCAAATTGAGAAAGCATCAGTTAGCCAAGGAGGAAAAACAGTGAAAAAAACAGAAGTGAGTAAAGATGCAGACTTGCACGAAATTTATCTAGCTGGAGGATGTTTCTGGGGAGTGGAGGAATACTTCTCACGCGTTCCCGGAGTGACCGATGCCGTTTCAGGTTATGCGAACGGTAGAGGGGAAACAACCAAGTACGAATTGATTAACCAAACAGGGCATGCGGAGACTGTCCATGTCACCTATGATGCTAATCAAATTTCCCTCAAGGAAATCTTGCTTCATTACTTCCGCATTATCAATCCAACCAGCAAAAATAAACAAGGAAATGATGTGGGAACCCAGTACCGTACTGGTGTTTATTACACAGATGAAAAGGATTTAGAGGTAATCAATCAAGTCTTTGATGAAGTTGCTAAGAAATATGATCAACCTCTAGCAGTTGAAAAGGAAAACTTGAAGAATTTTGTAGTGGCGGAGGATTATCACCAAGACTATCTCAAGAAAAATCCAAATGGCTACTGCCATATCAATGTCAATCAAGCTGCCTACCCTGTCATCGATGCCAGCAAATATCCTAAACCAAGCGATGAAGAATTGAAAAAGACCTTGTCACCTGAGGAGTATGCAGTTACCCAGAAAAATCAAACAGAACGAGCTTTTTCAAACCGCTACTGGGATAAATTTGAATCTGGTATCTATGTGGATGTAGCTACTGGCGAACCTCTCTTTTCATCAAAGGACAAGTTTGAGTCTGGTTGCGGATGGCCTAGTTTCACCCAACCAATCAGTCCAGATGTTGCCACCTATAAGGAAGATAAGTCCTACAATATGACACGCATGGAAGTGAGAAGCCGAGTTGGGGATTCTCACCTTGGTCATGTCTTTACAGATGGGCCTCAGGACAAGGGTGGCTTGCGCTACTGTATCAATAGTCTTTCCATCCGCTTTATTCCTAAAGACCAAATGGAAGAAAAAGGTTATGCATATTTACTAGATTATGTCGATTAATACTCTTCGAAAATCAAATTCAAACCACGTCAGCGTCGCCTTGCCGTACTCAAGTACAGTCTGTGGCTAGCTTCCTAGTTTGCTCTTTGATTTTCATTGAGTATAAGAAGTCTTTCCTAAGCAGTTAGAGGAGAATTTTGCTATACTGATACTAGTAAGTGACAAAGGAGAGAAGCATGACCTATACAATCTTAATCGTAGAAGATGAATATCTGGTAAGACAAGGCTTGACCAAGCTGGTCAATGTAGCAGCCTACGATATGGAAATCATCGGTCAGGCTGAAAATGGAAGGCAGGCTTGGGACTTGATTCAAAAGCAGGTGCCAGACATCATTTTAACCGATATCAATATGCCTCAGCTGAATGGCATCCAGTTGGCCAGTCTAGTCCGAGAAACCTATCCTCAGGTACATTTGGTCTTTTTGACCGGCTACGATGATTTTGATTATGCCTTGTCTGCAGTCAAACTTGGTGTAGATGACTACCTGCTCAAGCCCTTTTCTCGTCAGGATATTGAGGAAATGTTAGGGAAAATCAAGCAAAAACTAGACAAGGAAGAAAAAGAAGAGCAGTTACAAGATTTATTGACTGATAAGTTTGAGGGAAATATTGCTCAGAAAATCCAGTCTCATCTGGCTGATAGTCAGTTTAGTTTAAAGTCTTTAGCCAGTGATTTGGGCTTTAGTCCGACTTATCTGAGTTCTTTGATTAAGAAAGAGTTGGGCTTGCCTTTTCAGGATTATCTGGTGAGAGAACGTGTCAAACAAGCCAAGCTCTTGCTTCTGACCACAGATTTAAAGATTTATGAGATAGCCGAAAAGGTTGGTTTTGAAGATATGAACTATTTTACCCAACGCTTTAAGCAGATTGCGGGTGTGACACCTCGTCAGTTTAAGAAGGGAGAAGGTCGATGAAGCGTTCTTCTCTTCTAGTCAGAATGGTTATTTCCATCTTTCTGGTCTTTCTCATTCTCCTAGCTGTGGTCGGGACTTTCTATTATCAATCTAGTTCATCAGCCATTGAGGCTAGCATTGAGGGCAATAGCCAGACGACTATCAGCCAAACTAGCCACTTTATTCAGTCTTATATCAAAAAATTAGAAACTACCTCGACTAGTTTGACCCAGCAGACGGATGTCCTAGCCTATGCTGAGAATCCAAGTCAAGACAAGGTCAAGGGAATTCGAGATCTATTTTTGACTATTTTAAAGGCAGATCAGGACTTGAAAACTGTTGTACTGGTGACCAAATCCGGTCAGGTCATTTCTACAGATGACAGTGTGCAAATGAAAACCTCCTCAGATATGATGGCTGAGGATTGGTACCAAAAGGCCATTCA
>CAJZLM010000102.1:0-4827 GCA_916050595.1 Streptococcus mitis
CTCATGAAACGCATTCTCAAGCAGTTGAACTTAGATCCTAAAAAATGGAATGAACGGACAATTTTGGGAAGCATTTCCAATGCTAAGAATGACTTGATTGATGATGTGGCTTATGCTGCCCAAGCTGGTGATATGTACACGCAAATCGTGGCCCAGTGTTATACAGCCTATCAGAAAGAATTGCGTCAGTCGGAGTCGGTTGACTTTGATGATTTGATTATGCTGACCCTGCGTCTCTTTGATCAAAATCCTGATGTCCTGACCTACTACCAGCAGAAGTTTCAGTACATCCATGTTGATGAGTACCAAGATACCAACCACGCTCAGTACCAATTGGTCAAACTCTTGGCTTCGCGCTTTAAAAATATCTGTGTTGTTGGGGATGCGGACCAGTCTATCTACGGTTGGCGTGGTGCTGATATGCAGAATATCTTGGATTTTGAGAAAGATTATCCCCAAGCCAAGGTTGTTTTGTTGGAGGAGAATTACCGTTCCACTAAAACAATTCTCCAAGCGGCCAACGAGGTCATTAAAAACAATAAAAACCGCCGTCCTAAGAATCTCTGGACTCAAAATGCTGATGGGGAACAAATCGTTTACTATCGTGCTAATGATGAACTAGATGAGGCTGTATTTGTAGCCAAAACCATCGATGAACTGGGTCGCAACCAAAACTTCCTTCACAAGGATTTTGCAGTTCTTTATCGTACTAATGCGCAGTCCCGTACTATTGAGGAAGCCTTGCTCAAGTCAAATATCCCTTATACCATGGTTGGCGGAACCAAGTTCTACAGCCGTAAGGAAATCCGAGATATTATCGCTTACCTCAATCTTATTGCCAATTTGAGTGACAATATCAGTTTTGAGCGCATTATCAACGAGCCTAAACGTGGAATTGGGCCAGGAACGGTTGAGAAAATCCGTGACTTTGCGAATATGCAAGACATGTCTATGCTAGATGCTTCAGCTAATATCATGTTGTCTGGGATCAAAGGTAAGGCAGCCCAATCTATCTGGGATTTTGCCAATATGATTCTAGATTTACGAGAGCAGCTAGATCAATTAAATATTACAGAGTTGGTTGAGGCCGTCCTAGAAAAAACTGGTTACGTCGATATTCTAAATGCTCAAGCGACTTTAGAAAGCAAGGCTCGGGTTGAAAATATTGAAGAGTTCCTTTCTGTGACGAAAAACTTTGATGACACCTCTGATGGGCCAGAAGAGGAAACTGGTCTGGATAAACTGAGTCGTTTCTTGAATGACTTGGCCTTAATTGCAGACACAGATTCAGGTAGTCAGGAGACATCAGAAGTGACCCTGATGACCCTACACGCTGCCAAAGGTCTCGAGTTTCCAGTTGTCTTTTTGATTGGGATGGAAGAAAATGTCTTTCCGCTTAGCCGTGCAGCTGAAGATCAAGATGAATTAGAAGAAGAACGTCGTCTGGCCTACGTAGGTATCACGCGTGCAGAGAAAATTCTCTATCTGACCAATGCCAACTCGCGCTTACTTTTTGGTCGTACCAACTACAACCGTCCGACTCGTTTTATTAACGAAATCAGTTCAGAATTGCTTGAGTATCAAGGATTGGCGCGTCCAGCAAATTCAAGCTTTAAGGCATCATATAGCAGTGGTGGTCTTGCCTTCGGTCAAGGTATGAGTTTGGCTCAAGCTCTTCAAGACCGCAAACGCAGTGCTGCCCCAAAATCTATCCAGTCAAGCGGTCTCCCATTTGGTCAATTTACAGCTGGAACAAAATCAGCGTCTAGCGAGACAAATTGGTCCATTGGTGACATTGCCCTCCACAAAAAATGGGGAGAGGGAACTGTTCTGGAAGTTTCAGGTAGCGGTGCTACTCAGGAATTAAAAATCAATTTCCCAGAAGTTGGTTTGAAAAAACTTTTAGCCAGTGTAGCCCCAATTGAGAAAAAAATCTAATTTTCCATCCTTCTCACGAATAATAAAGTGAGGAGGATTTTTATGTATAGTATTTCATTCCAAGAAGATTCACTATTACCAAGAGAAAGACTGGCAAAAGAAGGAGTTGAAGCGCTCAGTAATCAAGAGTTGTTAGCTATTTTACTTAGGACTGGAACACGTCACGCTAGCGTTTTTGAAATTGCCCAGAAAGTCTTGAGCAATCTTTCAAGCCTAACGGATTTGAAAAAAATGACCCTGCAGGAATTGCAGAGTCTGTCTGGTATTGGCCGAGTTAAGGCCATAGAATTACAAGCTATGATTGAACTGGGCCATCGTATTCACAAACATGAGACTCTTGAGATGGAAAGTATTCTCAGCAGTCAAAAGTTGGCCAAGAAGATGCAGCAGGAGTTGGGACATAAAAAACAAGAGCACCTGGTGGCGCTCTATCTCAATACTCAAAATCAAATCATCCATCAACAGACCATTTTTATCGGCTCAGCTACTCGTAGTATCGCTGAACCACGGGAGATTCTTCACTATGCTATCAAGCATATGGCGACCTCTCTCATCTTAGTTCACAATCATCCTTCAGGAGCGGTAGCACCTAGTCGAAATGATGATCATGTCACTAAACTTGTTAAAGAAGCCTGTGACCTGATGGGAATTGTCCTCTTGGACCATTTGATTGTCTCTCACTCCAGTTATTTTAGCTATCGTGAAAAGACAGATTTAATCTAAAGTTCATTAACGATATAGTCAAAGAGTTTTTTATCTTTGGGGCGATTTTCAAATAGAAATTCTGGGTGCCATTGGACACCGAGAAAGGCAACATCATCCGTACTCATGACAGCTTCAATGATACCATCTTTAGGATCATGAGCCGTAATCTTTAAATTTGGTGCTAAATCCTTGATACTCTGGTGGTGGAAGGAGTTGATATGGGAGATTTCTCCATAGATTTCTCGGAGAACAGTATCTGGTTCTGTCACCAAGCGTTGGGTTGTGTACTCAGCCGAACAATCCTGCCAATGGTCTTCTATATCTTGGTACAAAGTTCCACCCATGGCAACGTTAAAGAGTTGTGTTCCACGGCAGACAGAAAAAATTGGCTTTTTCTGTTTAATCGCTTCCTTGATGAGGGCTAGTTCGAAGATATCTCTTTGAAGGTGGTAGTCATCGCTATCAATGGTTTTTGGTTCACCATAGAATTTTGGATCAACATTTTGCCCACCTGTCAAGATGAGCTTGTCAATCATACTGATATAGTGGCAGGCCATTTCTTGATCACCAATCGGTAGGATGATGGGAATCCCTCCAGCGTCTTTAACGCCTTCAACAAAGCCTTTTGCTACGTAGCTCATCATGATGTCATCATCTGGATGAGTTTTTTCGTTTCCTGTAATCCCAATAACTGGTTTTTTCATAAAATGATTTTCGCTTTCTAATCCTCTTTTCGCATGAAGTAGAGGAGGGTTTGGAGTTCACTTGTCAAATCAACATACTGAACGACCACGTCTTTTGGTAAATGCAGATGGACTGGTGAAAAACTGAGAATTCCTTTCACGCCAGCATCCACCAAGAGATTGGCAACCTCTTGTGACTTGACGCTGGGAACTGTCAGGATAGCAGTCTTCACATCAGCATCCTTGATTTTATCCTTGATTTGAGAAATCCCGTAAATGGGAATTCCATCAGGAGTTTGGCTACCGACTTCGGGATGGTCATCTAGGTCAAAGGCCATGATAATCTTCATCTTGTTGCGCTCATGGAAGCGGTAGTGGAGAAGGGCGTGGCCCATATTTCCAATACCTACCAGCATGACATTGGTGATGGAGTTATCATTGAGCAAATCGGCAAAAAATGTCATCAGTTTTTTGACATCATAGCCAAATCCACGCCGACCTAGTTCACCAAAATAGGAAAAATCACGACGAACTGTCGCTGAATCAATACCGATAGCCTCTGCAATTTGTTTAGAGTTGGCACGTTCAATCTTTTCTGCATGAAATCTCTTAAAAATTCGATAGTAGAGAGAGAGTCTTTTTGCTGTAGCTTTTGGAATAGCAGACTGTTTATCTTTCACAAAATCACAACCTTTCTATTCTTCTATTTTATAGAAACATTGTGAAAAAATCAACAAAAACAAGAAAAAACTAAGAAAAATCTTAGTTTTGATGTAAAAAATCTGCATGTGATAGAAAACGGTAGAGGTCTCCGACCAGACCCTGATAAACTTTCTGGCTATTAAAAGTCAGAGAAGTCACATAAAGTGTATCTGGCAGAGTCACACATCCTGACAGAGCCAGCATGAGAGCCTCGTAATCCTCATACTTGAGAGCTCGCTCTACATGATAGCTGTCCTTATAGGTCAGTTCAAACATATGGAACCTATCTTTCAGATTTTGCAAAGACACCACGTTCTACCAAGCTATCCATGAGGAAATAGAATTTTTCCTGATGAATGTGGTGGTCTTCTGATTTGAAAATATCAACTAGACGTAGTCCGAACTTGTCAGTGATATTGATTTTAGCACCTGTAAGTTCCTTGTTAATGATGATTTTGAGTTGGAATCCCTCACCGCTGTTCGGAACTTTTTCCAAAAGGCGAGTCAATTCATAGTTACCAACCTTAGTCTCAAAAAAGGTGTTGTCCTTAAGGGTAAATTTTTTAACAGAAGGGCTAAGAGTGTAGTCGTAACGACAATTTTTTAACTGAATGGTTTTTTCAAATGCCATATGGCTAACCTCCGATAATTTCTTTTAAGGTTTTTGCGAGGGTATGTAGATCTTCAACAGTATTTTCTGGCGACAAACTGATACGAACGGATTCCTTCAAGCGTTCTGAATTTGCCCCGTACATGGCTTCAAGAACATGGCTGGATTGGACAATGCCTGCCGTACAGG
>CAJZLM010000103.1:0-4821 GCA_916050595.1 Streptococcus mitis
AAGGAGTTTTTTAGGAAGGCCTCTTAACAATAAGAAAGATAAGCCGATGCCGTACAAGGGTACCACAAAATAAGATAGGTAAGTATTTCCTACTATATAGTTAATCGTTACAAAAACGACCGCTAAAAGTAACTTAAAAAGAAAAGCTTTAAAAAATCTCTCCAGAGTTAGAGCAATTCCATCCACCTTAAAAAATATAAACAATTCCAATCCAGCTATCAAAAATGAATATACTATCTTCCAAACTATTTCCATTACATCACCTCACTTAGTGTAAGTTATTGATAGCTTCAGACACTTCCCTGACCTTATAACGCGCTATCATACAGCTTCCGCCATTAGGAAAGAAAAGGAGTTTCTCTTTCTTATCCAAACGAACTACATTGGCAGGATTGATGAGAAAAGAGCGATGGCACTGCAAGAGACGAGGCTCCTGCTTGAAAACCTCCTCTAAACTCGCTGTAAATTCCAGCCTGTCTGTCTTGGTATAGAGAATAACACGATGGGCTCTGGGCGATGTTTCGAGATAGTAAACCTCTTTAAAAGGATACTGGAATTGGGCAAATTTTGATTTAAAGTAAAAGCAATCTTCAGCTAGACTTTTACTGTCTTGACCATTGGCATAGAGGAGGGCTGTCTCGATACGAGATTCAAACTCCTCTGCCGAAAGGGCCTTATCAATGTAGTCCAAAGCAGACACTTGGTAGCGAAAGGACAGGGGCATAAACTCCGAGTGAGTCGTCACAAAGACAATCAGGGCATAGGGGTCTCGATCCCGAATCTTTCTAGCCACTTCCAGCCCCTTCATCTCCTCATTTCGAATCTCAATATCCAAAAAGAATAGCTGATGCGCCCCCTTCTCATGCACCTCTGCCAGCAGTTGGTCTGCTTTCCCAAAGACTTCAAAAGAGCTAGGAATGATATGATGTGCTTTCAAAAGTTTCTCAATCGTCGTTTCAATCCTAGTCTGTTGGGAAAAATCATCTTCTAAAACAAATATTCTCATCTTTTTACTCTCCTTGTTTTAATTTCTTCCTAAAAAGAGAATAGCAAAAATACTCTGATACAAGCCTACCAAATCCTAAACAGGCCTTCAATACTCCTGAAGGGTAGCTTATTCCTCAAATAAGCATGATAATCTTACCACTATTTTATCATAAAATTTTAACAGTACCATTCAGGAAATTTCAAGGACAATTAAAGATTTTATGGTGAAAAAGGAGATAAAAGTGATAAACTGACAGTATCAAAACACAATTGCTAGAACCAAGACTAGCACCCAGATTAAAGGAGGAATTCTCATGACAGATACAGACCCTATCAAAAGAGCTCAGACTTTGATTACTGACTTAAACAAAGCCTACCAAGCATGCAAACAGGCAACCGCTGACGACGTCCGCTTTCAGGAGCAACTAAACTCTATTCTTGGTTTTCTAGCCAAGGCTGAAACAGTGGATAATCGAGTCTTGATTGAACTGGAAAAATTTTACCAGACTTCCAGTCTTCTCATGGGACTCAGCGCTCTTGATCCAGACGCTCCAACTCGCGCCGCTTGGCGGGCCTATGACCGCTTCCACTTTGACCAAGTCAAGACAAAGTTGAGTCTCTACGGACCAACCATTATCTTGTAGAAAATAAAAGAAGTTGAGACAAACTGAACTCAACTTCTTTTTTAGTGTCGTATAGGCAATGCTAGTCCTGCATCTGACGTTTTACCTGATAAGGTAAGTACAAGACTAGTAAAACCAAACCAGCTCCCAGCAAGGCTAGAAGGGCTAATTTTTCTTGGAAGGTAATCAACCCAACAACTAATTCCACTACTAAGACCAAACTGGTCAATCCTCGGACTACAGTCTGTAAGCCTTTTTCCTTTTGCCCCTTGTCCAGCGGAAAGAGTTGGGTCAAATACTGGTAGTCAAAGGCATGATAGAGGGCCAGCAACTGGAAGAGCAAGAGGTAGTTAAAGAGAACTACCACTGCTGTCGCAATCCAAGCTTGCTCGATAAAAATCTGCGCCAGCAAGGAAAGCAAGAGCAGACGAAGACTGAGGGCAAAGAGGTCTCCATTTCGCAGATAAGAACGCAGATAGAGATTTTGCCAAATCTTCCCAGGCACCTTCTGAACAGCCTTTAGGATAAAGTCCAGATAGGCACGACGCTTGACGCTGTTTGAAATTCCCTTTACCTGGGTAAAGAGGGCAAAGAAACGAAGCAAGACTTGCTTACGCTTGCTTTCTTGAGAAATAACATAGTCCCAGTCCAGTCCAGTTTCCGTGAAAAATTTGCTGGCCTTTTGACGAAAGAGGAAATATTTACCTACTCCCAATAAAATCACATAGACCAGAAAAACTGGCAAGCCATAGCCCATTGCCAAAAATAAGGGCGCAAATAACAGCAAGAAAAGGGTCTGGACAAAGAGCCAAAAGACTAGGGAAATGCCCGTTTGATGCTTGAGATGGAGTTTGATTTCCTCTTCTCCGACTAAGAGAAAGAGCTTGTCTGGAGTCTCCATATAGGTGGCAATTCCTCCCCAAAGTAAAAGTAAAACAGAGGTAATTCCTACAAATAAAAGGATAGGCCAATGATTTTCAGGAAAATCTTGCAAGAGTTGACTGTACTGGTAGGCTAGAAAGCCCAGCAGGACAAGCAGGAACAAGACAAAGTGGTCATTGAGAACATAGCGCAGATAACCGACACACTCCTTACGAAAAGCCTGCTTTCTCTTTAAAAACAAGTCTTTCATAGCTCCTCCTCTTTGGTCAGAGCCAAGTAAATATCGTTCAAACTAGCCTCAGGCATGTCAAAGGCTTCGCGCAGTTGCAGGAGATTTCCCTTGGCACGCACTTCCCCTTTGTGAAGAATGACAAAAGCATCACACATCTTCTCCGCCGAATCCAGCACGTGGGTACTCATGAGAATGGACTTACCCTTTTGCTTTTCCACTTCCAAAAGCTGAATCAAGTCCGCAATAGCTAGCGGATCGAGCCCAAGAAAAGGCTCATCCACGATGAAGAGACTCGGATCCACCACAAAAGCACAGATAATCATGACCTTCTGCTTCATCCCTTTTGAAAAATGAACAGGGAACCAGTCTAATTTCTGGTCCAGACGGAACATTTTTAACAAGGGTTCTACTCGGTCAAAAGCCACTTTTTGCTCAATACCATAAGCCATAGCAACCGTTTCGATATGCTCTCTGAGGGTCAATTCCTCATACAGACTAGGTGTCTCAGGAATGTAGCCAATTTGCTTGCGGTAGCTAGTCGCATCTTCTTGCAGGGTCAGGCCATTGATATTGATGGAGCCACTATAAGGTGTCAACAGACCGATAATCTCATTGATTGTCGTCGATTTCCCAGCACCATTGAGACCAATCAAACCGACCAACTGCCCACTTTCAACAGTAAAGGACACATCTTTCAAGACAGGGACATGGACATAGCCACCTGTCAGGTTTTTAATTTCTAACATATTTTCTCCAAATCTGGTATAATGTAGCTATATTATATCAAAATTCAATACAGTAGAGGTAGATTTTATGTCAGATTGCATTTTTTGTAAAATCATCGCAGGGGAAATTCCTGCTTCAAAAGTATATGAAGATGAGCAGGTTCTTGCCTTTCTTGATATCTCTCAAGTGACACCAGGACACACCTTGGTCGTGCCAAAAGAACACTATCGCAATCTCTTGGAAATGGACGCTACTAGCGCCAGCCAACTCTTTGCCCAAGTACCAAAAGTAGCCCAAAAAGTCATGAAAGCTACCAAGGCTGCTGGTATGAATATCATTGCCAACTGTGAAGAAATCGCAGGTCAAACAGTTTTTCACACCCATGTTCACCTCGTGCCTCGCTACAGTGCGGACGATGACCTCAAGATTGATTTTATCGCCCACGAACCAGACTTTGACAAACTCGCTCAAGTCGCTGAAACCATCAAAAATGCCTAAGGAGTTGCCATGAAATTATCCAACCTACTGCTATTTGCAGGAGCTGCAGCCGGAAGTTATCTGGTCACAAAAAATCGCCAAACCATCACAGATGAAGTCTTGAATACCACTGACCGCGTTCAAGCTATCAAGGACGATGTGGATATTATCCAAAATAGCCTGCAAATCATCGACCAACAAAAAGAACTCATCAAGGAATATCAAAAAGATTTGACCTATAAGTTTAAAGTCTTGGAAAAAGACGTCCAAACAAGATTAGCTGTACTAAAAGAATTGCAGGAAACTGAAGAAAACTAAGGAAAGGGAAACTCCAATTTTCCTTATTTCCCCTTTAAATCCATTTGGGTTAGCAAATCCTAACAGACCAGGGAGGGCATGAAAATGAAACAGTTTTTTAAAGTTTTGACGCGGATCATCCTGATTATTTGTGGTGGCCTCTGCCTTCTTACAGCCCTAGCATTTCTAATACTGGCCAATCTGTTCAAGGCCTCACCGAGTGACATCAAAAAAGGAAATGAAGCCTTAAAACAAATCTTCATCTCCCTTGACCTGCCTCCTGAAAAAGTAGAATCAAATGGAAGCTATCAATTCGAGGGTGGAGGCTTAGATTTTTATGTGACTTTCTCTGATGATGTTGTCAATAGCCACCCAGTCCTAAAAGAAAGTCCAAACCTCACTAAAAACCGACTCAAAGTCTATGTCCTAAACACAGGAGATATTTCCTACCATTCAGTAGAGGACAACTTATTCAATCATGGTTTATCCCAATTTTTAGAGGAGGAAGGCGAGAAGTATTTCCGAGAAAACGGAAAGAAATCACATTCTTCTTACACAATTCTAACTTTGAATGATCCGGAAAGCATGAAAAAGGGG
>CAJZLM010000104.1:0-4819 GCA_916050595.1 Streptococcus mitis
TATAGCTAGGAAAAATCGGATTCAATCAAGACTCCAATAAGCCTACTTCATTTTTATTTAAGACAGTTATAAATAAATTGAGAGTTTTTTTAATATTTTAAATCAAATCATTGACTAGAAGAAATGGGCATTTCCTACCTAATTACTTTATTCTTTGACTTCTGACACAGTATGCTAGCCCAAGGAAATCGGTCTAACATTTTTGCAAATTCATAGGCTAAAACAGCAGTTACTAAGAGATACGGAAGAGAATACAAAGCTAGCCCAGTGAAACCTATTACTAATCCAGTTGCAGAAATGGGCGCTCTCAAGGTCACAGATAAAAAGCAAACAGATCCCAAAAGTAAAGTGGTTGGCTGACTGTCCAAACCTAGAATCATACCCAAGAGAGCAGCTCCAGCCATCCCCAAGGCAAAAGATGGCGTAAGGGTACCACCATAGGCCCCTGCCCATAGAGTAATAAGAACGACCAATGCTTTTAGGATAAACAAGAGGAGTACCGTTTTGCCACTACTACCATTCAATACTTCCTGAGCCATCATCCGTCCATTTCCAAGTAGATGTGGAAAATAACTTGCCAATCCAACAAGAAAAAGAAAAGCTGAGGGCAATGTGAGAAGTATGCGTTTATCTTTTATCCTTTTTGAAGACGCTTCTTTACTTAAGCGACCAAAAAGCCAAGCTAGTGGGGTTAAGAAAAGAAGTAATAAGGGAATAATCCACATTTCCTTTAAGGACCATGTGATGGCTAGAATCTGGTAGAGAGCCTGATCTGAAATAACCAAGCCTGCTATATAGGTTGAGATATAGGTAGTCAAACCGACTAAGACAAATCGTTTAATAGATAGAGCAATTCCTAGGGTTTCAAAAACAAAGAAGACACTTGTTAATGGAACCTGATAAACAGCCGCTAAACCAGCACCAGCACCACAAGCAAGGAGAAAGATACGATCCTTCATAGACAGTATACATATTTTCCCAACTGGTCCTGCAAATAGAGTTCCAATTTCTCGTGGTGCAGCTTCTTTGCCAATAGGTGCTCCCCCTCCAACTGCAATGATCTGCCAAATTGAATGAAATAGCTGTTTTAGAAAATGAAGCTTGTATTGTGAAGTCTCATCCTTCATCTGAGCTTTGATGGAATAAATCTTCGACCCTTTTTGCAAGAAATACCAGACCAAGGATGAGCCAAAACCCACGATCATTAAACTTAGTCCTATCTGTGAGGAGGAAACTCCATCTGTCAAAAATCCACTATGATGCTCTGACTGACCAAAAGCTAGCTCCTCCACCATCTCTAAAAGATAATGGAGAAATATACCAGATAAACCCGAAACTATTCCTTGCAGAATTACTGCTAGGAATAATCTAAAATTATAAGGAATCTTTCGAAAAATACTCCTCAATTCTATTAACATGATTACAATTCTGCAATAATCGCTTTAAGCAAGCCCTTGAAGTCATCTTTAACACGTTCGGTTACTTCTACAACTTCTTCGTGGTTGAGTTCTTCTTGGAAACCAGCTGCAAAGTTAGTAATACATGAAATACCGAGAACTTTCAAGCCTGAGTGGGCTGCCACAATCACTTCAGGAACCGTAGACATACCGACTGCATCAGCTCCCAGTGTCTTATAAGCACGGATTTCTGCTGGTGTTTCATAAGTTGGACCAGTAACACCGATATAGACACCTTCATCAAGCTTGATACCAAGTTTTTTAGCCACTTCATGGGCAGTAGCACGGTATTCTGGTGTGTAGGCTTTAGACATATCTGGGAAACGTGGACCAAAATCATCCAAGTTTTCACCCATCAATGGGTTCTGCCCCGTCATATTGATATGGTCTGAGATAGCCATCAAGGTACCAGGACCAAATCCAATACCTCCAGCTGCATTGGTTACAATGACACCTTCACATCCAAGAACTTTCATGACACGAACTGGGAAAGTCACGACTTCAAGAGGATTGCCTTCGTAGAAATGGAAGCGACCTTGAAGAGCCAAGACTTTTCGACCTGCAAGGTCACCATATACCAATTTACCAGCGTGACCAACTACTGTAGAGCGGCCCCAGTTGGGAATATCTGCATAGTCTACTACAACTGGATTTTTGATTTCTTCTGCCAATTCTCCAAGTCCTGATCCAAGGATTAGACCGAACTCAGGTGCTTGGATTCCCTTGTCTTTCAGGAAGGCAGCTGTTTCATTGATCTTATCTAAAAATGTCATTGTGTGTCTCCTTTATTAGTTTTTTAGCATTTGACCGATTTTGTCAAAAGTTTTAGCATTACGAATGGTGATTTGGCGGTAGAAAGGCATCTTGAGTAAGTATTTGTGATAGGCTGTTTCGTAGTATGATTCTTCAGAGAATTTCCCCCAGAAAATCCCAAGTCTTCCAAAATGAACGACTTCATCTTCCAGTTCCAAACTTTCAACTGTCTCAATGACTTGAGCCACATCCAAGCCCTCCGTGTAAAAGAGGACATCCTTTCGTGCCAAATCTTTGGTCCACCAATCTGGCAGATTCTTCAGCTCTTCTTCATAATCTTCCTGACTCAGCAAAGAAAAACTCTGAATAAATGGATAATGGACTGCAAAGAAAGCCTCTAACTTTTCAACCAATTGGGCTTTGGGAGCTGTCGAAGTAAAGAAAATATTGCCACTGTTGATGTAGGTTTCAACTTTTTCCAGTCCCAACTCTGTCAGTTCTTGCCGAAGCTCCGCCATGACAACTTTATTTTTCCCACCGACATTAATGCCCCGAACAAGTAAAGCATATCGCGTCATCTTATACCAATTTATCTAAGAAACTTTCCCCAATCATGGCAGTTTCAACACCAAAGTTATCCGCAACTGTCGCTGAGATATCTGCAAAATGTCCGATAGGAATGACACCATTTCCTTTAAAGGCAGGGCTGTAGGCCAATAATGGAATATATTCACGAGTGTGGTCTGTTCCTGCATACGTTGGGTCATTTCCATGGTCCGCAGTAATCAAGAGAAGGTCGTTCTCTCTCATGGCTGCGATAATTTCAGGCAAGCGCTCATCAAACTCATGCAAGCAATCACGGTAACCGTGAGCATTGCGGCGGTGGCCGTAAAGGGCATCAAAGTCCACCAAGTTTGTGAATGAGAATCCTTTTTCAAACTCAGCAAGACCCATGGTCTTCAATAGTGTATCAATTCCGTGGCTGTTTGACTTGTTGTGACCCATATCATGGTTGATACCCGCACCGTTAAAGATATCATTGATTTTACCAACAGCATAAGTATCGATACCTGCTTCATTGAGTTTATCCAAAACAGTTGGTGCAAATGGAGATACGGCCAAGTCACGACGGTTTGCTGTACGAGTAAAGTTACCTGGCTCACCAACATATGGACGAGCAATGATGCGACCTAGAAGGGCTGGGCGCTCAAGGGTAATCGAACGAGCGTATTCACAGATACGATACAATTCATCCAGAGGAATGATGTCTTCGTGGGCAGCAATTTGCAAAACAGGGTCAGCTGAAGTATAGATAATCAACTCCCCAGTTTCCATCTGGCGTGGTCCAAAGTCATCGATAACGGCTGTACCTGAGTAAGGTTTGTTAGCTTCACGAATGACCTTGCGTCCTGAGAATTCTTCGATTTTTGTCAAGATTTCTTCTGGGAATCCGTTCCAGAAAGTATCGAAAGGTTCTGTAATGTTAAGGCCCATGATTTCCCAGTGTCCAGTCATGGTATCCTTACCAAGAGATACTTCTTCCAATTTTGTTGCATATCCTGTTGGATTGCTTTCAGCTGGAACAGTCTTAAGAGGAGTTTCTCGAGGAATATTTCCAAGACCAATTTTAGCCATGTTTGGGACATTCAAACCAACTGCTTTTGAAATGTGTCCTAATGTGTCAGAAGCTCCATCTGGAACCCCTGCATTGACAAAGTTATTAGCATCTGGTGCAGCACCGATTCCTACAGAATCTAGTACCACCAAGTGAATACGATTAAATTTTGACATAGTGTATCTCCTTATTATTTTAGTTATCTTGCTTTTGTTGAAGTTAAAATCTGAACCCCGTCTCGTCCAGCAACGATGACCTTATCCACCATTTGGTTGAATAAGCCGTGCTCCACGACGCCAACCACATGGTCCAATTCTTGTCCGAAAGCAATTGGATCTTCAATGACATCCAAGGCAAGGTCAATGATAAAATTCTGCATATCGGTCACAAAACGTTGGCCGTCTTTTTCACGGAAACTTGGTTTGTAGCCAGCTCGCTCAAAACGACGAAAGACCTGTTCTGCGCCATACTGAACCACTTCTACTGGCAATTTAAAAGCACCCAGTTTCTCGACTAGCTTGCTTTCATCCACTACCCAAATATATTCTTTTGAGGGCGTTGCTACAACCTTCTCCATCAGAAGGGCACCACCACCGCCTTTGATTCCGTTAAACTGACTATCCACTTCATCCGCGCCATCAACCGTCACATCGACAAAGTCTACTTGGTCAATAGACTTGAGCGGGATATTAAGACCTTCAGCCTGTTTACTGGTCACACTAGAAGTCGTTACAGCTGTAATCTGCAAGCCTTCTTCCTTGATACGACGACCGATTTCTTCTACGAAATAATAGGCAGTAGACCCCGTTCCCAGTCCGACAACCATGCCATCATTGACAAATTCAGCAGCCTTGATACCTGCCATTTTCTTCAGATTTTCCACTCAAACACCTCCATTAAAGAGCTAACTTTATTATAACATGTATCACTTTTTATTTCATGGATACACTAGAAAAATCCGAACATTTTTATTTTTATGTCTACCTTGTTTGGG
>CAJZLM010000105.1:0-4794 GCA_916050595.1 Streptococcus mitis
GCAACACTTCTGAAATTGGCCTCTTCAAGATTGTCAAAGAAGAAGGTATCGGATCAGGAACTCGCCGTATTTTAGCAGTGACTGGTAAGGAAGCCTTTGAAGCCTACCGTGAACAAGAAGACGCTCTTAAAGCTGTCGCAGCAACCTTGAAAGCACCTCAAGTCAAGGAAGTACCTCACAAGGTAGAAGGACTTCAAGAACAACTTCGTCAACTTCAAAAAGAAAATGCTGAATTGAAAGAAAAAGCCGCAGCGGCTGCTGCAGGCGATATCTTCAAGGAGGTTAAGGAAGTCAACGGTCACCGTTACATTGCTAGCCAAGTATCTGTATCTGACGCTGGTGCCCTTCGTACTTTTGCGGATAACTGGAAACAAAAAGACTACTCTGATCTTCTTGTCCTAGTTGCTGCTATCGGTGACAAAGTCAATGTTCTTGTAGCAAGCAAGACAAAAGACCTTCATGCAGGAAATCTTGTCAAAGAATTGGCACCAATCGTCGATGGACGTGGTGGTGGTAAATCAGACATGGCCATGGCAGGAGGAAGCAACCAAGCTAAGATCCAAGAATTGTTGGATGCAGTAGCAGGTGAATTGTAAAAAAACAAAGATCTATCCAATTGGGTAGGTCTTTTTGTGAATGCAAAAAAGCCAAATCCGATTGGATCTGGCTTTATAATCATTGGCAATTAGATTGTATTGGCTGCCCAGACACTTACTGAAGCAGCTGAGACAGGGAATTGTCCATAACCTTCCTCATCGATTGTAACTTGACCTTGGTGGTTTCCAAGTAAATCTACAAAGGTTTGGTTAGCCCATTCTTGGCCGATAAACATTGATTTACTGTTTTCTTGGTCATTTGAAATCAAGACTGCGATTGGGGATTGATTTTCAGCACCTGAACGTACCCAACCGATACAGTTAGGATCATCAAAGTAGTCATTTTGTTCTCCATAGGCCAAATCTTTTCGGATGGCTAGGAGGCGGTCAAGAACTTCTTTGAAATCTTGTTGAGCATATTGCCCTGAAATCCCATAGTAGTCGCCGTAAAAGACACATGGAAGGCCATTTTGGCGTAATAGAATGAGGACATAGGCTGCTGGTTTGAACCATTCTTCAACAGTAGACTCAAGAGCCTGACCACGTTGAGTATCGTGGTTGTCGACAAAAGTCACAGCCTTGTCAGGTTTGAGTTCAACCAAGCTATCTGTGAAAATACCACGAAGGTCATAGTTTGCGCCAGCTTGACTGGCTTCAAAGAGATTCTGGTGGAGACGAACATCAACAAGGTCGAATCGTTCTTCCGTTTTTTCAAGATAGTCCAGATTGGCTTCCTTGTCAGGATTCCAAAATTCACCAAAAACATAGAAATCCTCACCGTATTTTTCCTTCATATCACGGATAAAATTGCTCATGAAGAAAGAGTCAATGTGTTTAACGGCATCCAAGCGGAAACCAGCTACACCAGTCGTTTCCATGAACCAGTCAGCCCAGTCATAGATATTTTGGATGACTTCAGGATGTTTAAAGTCTAGGTCGGCATACATGAGGTAGTCATAGTTACCGTTTTCATTATCGACCAATTCCTCATTTGCCCAGCCCTTGTTGTCCCCTTGGATCAGATAAATCCCAGACTTGCGGCGTTTGGCATCATAGTCTGTACCGGTGAAGTGGTACCAGTGCCAGTGGAAGTCATTGTAGGTATCTTGGCGACCATCGAAGGTAAAGCTAGTCCAGCCATTGATGGTGAAGGGTTCCCCAAGTTCAACTGTACGGTCTACAGGATCCACTTCAATAACCTGAAAGGCTTCCATGTGATCGGCTGCAGCCTTGTGGTTGAGAACCACATCGGCCATAGGCTGAATTCCCTGTACTTTTAGAGCTTGAATGGCTTGAAGATAGTCTTCTTTAAAACCATACTTGGTGCGGACAGTTCCTTTTTGGTTAAACTCGCCTAGGTCGAATAAGTCATAGACCCCATAGCCGACATCTTTTTCATTGGTTGCCTTAAAAGCTGGTGGCATCCAGACGTGGCTAATCCCCAGATGAGCTAGGTGTGGAGCATCTTCAGCTAGGCGCGTCCAGTGTTGGCCGTCGTGGGGCAGATACCATTCAAAGTATTGCATGAGTGTTTGATTTTGCATGATGTTTCCTCTTACTTGTCAATCTTGTTCTTTATTCTATCATAAAGTATTGGTTAGCGCCAACGTTTGCATAAGATAGAAGGAAACTATTTTAACTACTTAAAATAAAGTATTGATTTTTTTGTATCAAAGTGCTAGTATAATAGTATGTAATATAGATAAAGATAGGAGTCATCCCATGATTGAATTTCAAAATGTTAGTAAGTTGTATGGTGATAAAGAGGCTTTGAGCAATCTCAATTTGCAGATTGAAAATGGGGAGATTATGGGCTTGATTGGCCATAATGGGGCTGGAAAATCGACCACTATAAAATCCCTAGTCAGTATCATTTCACCCAGCAGTGGTCGTATTTTGGTAGATGGTCAGGATTTATCGGAAAATCGCTTGGCGATCAAACGAAAGATTGGCTACGTAGCAGACTCGCCTGACTTATTTTTACGCTTAACGGCCAATGAATTTTGGGAATTGATTGCTTCATCCTATGATCTGACTAGCTCTGACTTGGAAGCTAGTCTAGCTAGGCTATTGAGTGTTTTTGATTTTGCTGAAAATCGCTATCAGGTTATTGAAACCCTTTCTCACGGAATGCGTCAGAAAGTCTTTGTCATCGGAGCACTCTTGTCTGATCCTGATATTTGGGTCTTGGACGAACCCTTGACTGGTTTGGATCCCCAGGCCGCCTTTGATTTGAAGCAAATGATGAAGGAACATGCACAAAAAGGCAAGACAGTTTTGTTTTCAACTCATGTGCTAGAGGTAGCTGAGCAAGTCTGTGATCGGATTGCCATTTTGAAAAAGGGGCATTTGATTTATTGTGGTAGGGTAGAGGACTTGAGAAAAGACCACCCAGACCAGTCTTTGGAAAGTATCTACCTTAGCCTTGCTGGTAGAAAAGAGGAGGTTTCAGATGCGTCTCAAGGTCATTAAAAAATTAGTTGATATCAATATCCTCTATTCATCTCAAGAAGCTAATCTGGCTAACCTACGAAAGAAGCAGGCTAAGAATCCTGGGAAAAAAGTAAATGTTTCCGCTAGAGTCCTAAGTTCTTACATTTTTTCCAGTCTCTTGATGCTCATCATGTTTATAAATATAGCCTTTCGTTTTCCTTTTGAGGAAATACCAAGTTTTTTTAGTAGCATGGTTGCTATTTTACTGGTGCTTGCCTTTTCAACTTCTTTCACTGCATTTTACAATGTCTTTTATGAGAGTAAGGATTTGGTATCGTATAGACCCTATGCCTTTAAAGAATCAGAGATTATAATTGCTAAAGGACTGTCTGTTCTCTTGCCAGCTCTAGCTGGAATTGTACCAATCCTAGCTTATTTTCTAGTCCTCTATATTAGGCTAGCTCCTTCTCTGTGGCTGGGCTTGCCTTTGATGCTGCTGTCCTTGGCCTTATTATTTGTCTCTGTTACTTTAGTGATGGTAGTGGCAGTACATTTCTTGGCTCAGACTACGGTCTTCAGAAAGTATCAGTCTATTTTTTCGAATGTGATGATTGGGATAGGGGTTCTCATACCTTTAATATTTGTCCTCTTTCTACAGTCGACTTTTGGAAGTATTGTTGACAAAGTTAGAGACATTCCATTTCTCCTTTATCCTCTTCATATCTTTTACAAAATAGCAGTGGCTCCTTTTTCGACAGAAGCCATCCTGGGTCTACTCGCTTGGATAGGACTAACTCTCTTCCTACTTTACCTGACCAAAAAGAAGGTTCTTCCTCATTTTTATGACGTGATTCTGCTTAACAGTGAGGAGAAGGTCAAGAAAGAACGTCGCAATAAGGAGAGAATTTCAACTACTAATAAAAAGGGCTTTTTCCGTATGGTTTTACGCTACCACCTCACCCTCTTGGGACAGGGAACTGGCGTGATTACAGTGCTTTTTACAAGTGCTTTTCTTCCTTATCTCATGATGATCGGTCTGATTTCCAAAATTCGAGATTCTCAGATAGTTCCAGACATTCATCCTCCATACTGGTTACCCTTGTTTTTTATAGCTCTCTTTATAGCAGTTGTCAATAACAATATCACCAGCCTGCATTCAATTGCCTTGTCCTTAGAGAGGGAAAATGTTGATTTTCTGAAGAGTTTACCCTTTGACTTTGCTCGTTATGTGAAAGTGAAATTTTGGATTATATTTGCTGTCCAGTCCTTTTTACCAGTTCTGACTTTACTTGGCCTTTCTCTATATCTAGGCTTGCCCATCCTTTCGATGATTTATCTTCTTGTAGTCTGGATCCTTGCCAGTGTCATCCTTTCTTGCCACCATTACCTTAAGGACGTGAAAAATTTGTCAACAAATTGGAGTAACATTACGGACCTGGTGAACCGTTCAAATCGTATAGTAGCAATTGTTTTGATTTTGGTTTATAGTGCAATCTTAATGACCCTTGTAATAGGGAGCTTATTCTTGGTTCGGTCTCTCTCCCCTATCCTTGCCATTAGCTTGGGAGTAGGAGCTCTTATCCTCTTGCTTGCTCTTGCTATTTTTGGCTATCATTACTACCTGTCACGCATATTAGCAGAAGTAGAAAAAAGATGAGCTAGTTGGTCGCTTGCTTGATAAATTTTTAAAAAGAAATGCTCCTCCAAGACGGAAGAGCATTTTTTATTGTGATTTTGATTCGGTTTCTGCCGACTCTGGATGGAG
>CAJZLM010000106.1:0-4765 GCA_916050595.1 Streptococcus mitis
ATGGAGCCGGTGGGAGTCGAACCCACGTCCAAACACCTGCTAACATATTTGTCTACAACCATAGGTTATGTATTGTTTTAACAATCCCTCGACACATAACTCAAGCCTAGGAACTGCGAGTCTATAAATCTCTTACCAAACTGCTAGACAAAGCTTGATCGTATCTCGCTAATAATAAGACCCATCATCAGACACGAGCAATCCGAATCGGGTCACGCCTGCTGGTTTTTAGGCAGCTAGAGCGTAAGAAGTGTTATTTTTTGCAGTTATATTTAACTGAGCGTTTACGTCGCCACACGAGTCGCAAAATATGCCTCATAATGCCTGTCGAATCCGTAACGACCCCAAAAGACAATAAAACCATTATACCTTATCTAACACAAAAATGCAAAAAGGAAAGCAATTAACTACAAAAGATAGTCTTTCAAAGATTTTGTCAAAACCTGATAACCAGCAACACTAAGGTGCAACCCATCAGTTGTATAATCTTTTTTGAGTTGACCTGCCTGGTCTGTCAAACTATCAAAAACTGGCACAAATTCTACCTGCATATAGGCAGAAGCAAGCTCTTGATAGGCTTGATTCCATTTCTGAATTTTTTCATTCGTGCGGATATAGACTGTCTGCTTGTACTCTTCTCCCTCATTGACTGGCAAAATAGAAAGCAATTTAATCTCAGTCAATGGATAATCGCGAGCAATGGATTGTATGATAGCTTCGAGGTTATTGAGAGCCTCATTCACAGGCACATCTTTTCCGATATCATTTGTCCCAATAAAAAGGACAATTTTATCTACTGCTCCACCGTACAGATGCGCATCTAGATTTTCTAATAACAGCCCTGTCTGATAACCTCGAATGCCTCGATTGACAATTGTCTTCGAAGTCCCAAATAGTTCCTGCAGAGGATAATATTCGACAATGGAATCCCCAATAAAAAGAATGTCTGGCTCTACAACAGAAACTTGATTTAAGTGACGATACTTGGTTTGGATTTTTTCTTGTTCCTTTAGTAACCAATTTTCTAATAACTGTACTGCCACTTCATTCTCCTTTTTCTAACCAGTTTTCCAAAACTTGATAAACTCCTCCTTGGCTGTTGGCTGGCGCTAGAGCAGTCGCCACAGCTTTGGCTTTATCATCAGCATTTTCCATCGCATAGGCAATTCCAGCCATTTCAAGCATTTCAACATCATTTTCACTGTCACCAAAAGCCATAATTTGTTGGGGGTTCAAGTCCCAACGCTTGAGTAATTCTTCCAAGCCCCATGCTTTATGAATCCCAGCTTGAAGGATATCAATGCAACCATAGCCACTCGATACAGCACGAACACAGCCATCAAAGAGGTCATTGATTTCTTCCAAAACCGAACTCAAACGTTCCTCACCAACAACCATACTCATCTTGAGAACACCACCAAAGAGGTCAGATGTTAACTCATCCACAAATTGCATCCGTTGGTAGAATTTTTCAATCATTTCTGGAGTCATAAAACTTTCAAGGTCTGTAAAAATCGTACCTTCTTTGACGAAACCACCCTTCATAGACGTTACAACAAACTGATCCTGACACGCTCGACCCTTAAAATGAGCCAAAGCCTTATCGACAATGGCATCATCCCAAGTCTGAGCCTGAATCAGTTCATTGTTTTCAAAAATACGAGCACCGTTTGCAACAACCAGAACCACCCGATCGACCAAGTGCTCCAGTAGTTGCCTCATGCGGTGAATTTCATTCCCAGTCGCAATGACAAAACGAATACCCCTTTGATCCAACTGATCTAAAATCTTTTCCAAACGTGGGAGATCAAGCTGGCCTCTAGCATCCAGCAAGGTCCCATCCATATCTGTTGCAATTACCTTAATCGTCATTTACTTTCCTCTGGATTCAAGCTAGTCCCACTTCAATCCCACATGTTCGTTCATTTCTTTGTAGGCTGTATCAATTCGTTCCTTAGTCGCTTCATCTAACTGGTCACGATGACTACCACCCTCGATAAAATCTTCTAAGATATAAGTTTGGTATAGGAATAGTGGATAACCTTCTGGAGAATAGGTTCCTTTTGGTGTACGGTTTACCCAAGAAGGATGCGCTTTGGCAGTTTCGATTGTCGTCTTACCGGCTTTTTTCTTAACAGTCACATCCATGAGCACGCCACGCTCTGTCCACTTAGCATTCTCTTCATCTTGCATGGTTTCAATTCGTTGATTGGAAATGAAGTTCCCCATTGAATAGATAATGAGTTTCTTGTCCCCATCTTTTTCAACCGTTTCAGATGGTTCAACTACGTGAGGGTGCCCTCCAAAGATAATATCCGCTCCCCAATCGATCATCTTGTGATAAAGAGCCTTTTGTTCTTCAGTTGGTTCCAAGCGATATTCCACACCCATCTGAGGCATGATAATGGTGATATCCGCTTCCTTCTCTGCTCGTTCAATTTCAGCCTTCATCTTGTCTTCATTTAGGTCTGAAAGATAGCGGTTATAGTCTTCTTGAGAAATACTTTGCTCAATTCCATTGAAACCATAGGAATAGGCTAACAGTGCAACCTTGATACCATTCACTTCCTTAATGACCAGCGGAGCTTGATCACGTGACTCATGCGTATACACTCCAATAGGTGTCATTCCTGCCTTCTCAATAGCATCTGCTGTTGAAACCACACCTTCTATTTGTGAATCTAGGATATGGTTATGCGCCAAGTCTAGCACTTGATAACCAGCATCCTTGATGGCATCCATAACTTCGCCAGGTGCATTAAAGAGAGGATAACCTGCCAAATAGTGGTCCTTGTTCACAGTACCTTCAAAATCACCTATAATTAGGTCTGCTTGTTTGAGCCATGGTTTCACATAATCAAAATTCTCATGAAAATCATAGGTCCCATCTTCTTTTAAAGCCGAACGATAAATAGGAATATGATAAAGGAGGTCCCCATTGGCCATAATTCTAGCAGTTTTTTCCTCTTCCTGATCTTTAGCATTTTGATTAGACTTATTTGCTTCTTGAGAAATGGTATCTCGTTTTTGAGTGGTTAAAGGGATTCCTTGGAAACTTTCAAACAACAAGACCAAGCCCATTGATAAAGCAACTGCTAGCAAGAGTATCGCCACAAATCCCTTATTGCTCCACTTGCGATAACTCCTAAAAAAGTTTACAAAGCCTCTCACAAAATGAAAAACTGGTCCACGTTTATGTCTATCTTGTCTTCTTTGCATCTTCATTCTCCCTACTTTCTAATGCAAGCCTTTTCTTTTTATTATATCACAGATAAGTATTTCTTTCACAATTGAATTGAACTTCCTATCTATTTTCTATAAATCCTAAAGGCTGTAATACTTTCAATCCTTGTCATTTTGTGATATCATGTAGAGGTAATGAAAGGAGAGAAAATGTCTGCAATAGAACGTATTACAAAAGCTGCTCACTTAATTGATATGAAAGATATTATCCGCGAGGGAAATCCAACTCTACGCGCGGTTGCTGAGGAAGTCACTTTCCCCTTGTCTGACCAGGAAATCATTCTCGGTGAAAAGATGATGCAATTCCTCAAACATTCCCAAGATCCTGTCATGGCTGAAAAGATGGGGCTCCGAGGTGGTGTTGGACTTGCTGCTCCTCAATTAGATATCTCAAAACGTATTATCGCTGTTTTGGTACCAAACATTGTTGAAGAAGGTGAAACTCCGCAGGAAGCCTACGACTTACAAGCCATTATGTACAATCCAAAAATCGTCTCTCACTCTGTTCAAGACGCTGCTCTTGGCGAAGGAGAAGGTTGCCTCTCTGTTGACCGCAATGTGCCTGGCTATGTTGTTCGCCATGCTCGCGTTACTGTTGACTACTTTGACAAGGACGGCGAAAAACACCGTATCAAACTTAAAGGTTATAACTCCATTGTTGTTCAACATGAAATTGACCACATAAACGGCATCATGTTTTACGATCGTATCAATGAAAAAGACCCATTTGCAGTTAAAGATGGTTTACTGATTCTAGAATAAAGAAAATCCCGTTGCAAGACGGGGTTTTGTGTTATAATAGAGGCATGAAAACAAATGATATTGTCTATGGCGTCCACGCCGTTACCGAAGCCCTCCTTGCAAATACTGGCAACAAACTCTACCTCCAAGAAGATCTCCGAGGTAAGAACGTTGAGAAAGTCAAGGAACTGGCTACAGAAAAAAAAGTATCCATTTCTTGGACTTCAAAAAAATCCCTCTCTGAGATGACTGAAGGTGCTGTCCACCAAGGTTTCGTTCTACGAGTATCCGAATTTGCCTATAGCGAACTGGACCAAATCCTTGCCAAAACACGCCAAGAAGAAAATCCACTTCTATTGATTCTGGATGGGTTAACTGACCCTCATAATCTAGGTTCCATCTTGAGAACAGCTGATGCGACCAACGTTTCAGGTGTCATCATTCCCAAGCACCGTGCTGTCGGAGTTACTCCTGTCGTTGCCAAAACGGCCACAGGTGCTATTGAACACGTTCCAATTGCCCGCGTAACCAATCTGAGCCAAACTCTAGACAAACTCAAGGGTGAAGGCTTCTGGACCTTTGGAACAGATATGAACGGTACTCCTTGCCATAAGTGGAATACAAAAGGAAAAATCGCCCTCATCATCGGAAATGAAGGAAAAGGCATCTCTACCAACATCAAAAAACAGGTCGATGAAATGATTACTATTCCCATGAATGGACATGTTCAAAGCCTTAATGCCAGTGTTGCTGCAGCCATTCTCATGTACGAAGTTTTCCG
>CAJZLM010000107.1:0-4708 GCA_916050595.1 Streptococcus mitis
GTTATGGACTGCGAAATATCAAAGAGCGGGTCGAAGATATGGCAGGAAGGGTTCAGCTTTTGACAGTTCCAAAGCAAGGACTGGCAGTTGATATCCGTATTCCCCTGCTCGATAAGGAATGATAAAGGAGTAAAGATGAAAATTTTACTAGTAGATGACCATGAAATGGTCCGATTGGGCTTGAAAAGCTACTTTGACCTCCAAGACGATGTAGAAGTTGTGGGCGAGGCGGCAAACGGGTCTCAAGGTATTGACTTGGCCTTGGAATTGCGTCCAGATGTCATTGTCATGGATATTGTCATGCCTGAGATGAATGGGATTGACGCGACCTTAGCCATCCTTAAAGAATGGCCTGAAGCCAAGATTTTGATTGTGACTTCGTACTTGGACAATGAAAAAATCATGCCGGTCTTGAATGCTGGTGCTAGAGGCTATATGCTCAAGACTTCTAGTGCCGACGAACTACTCCATGCAGTCCGTAAGGTGGCTGCTGGCGAGTTGGCCATTGAGCAAGAGGTCAGCAAAAAAGTCGAATACCACCGCAATCACATAGAACTACATGAGGACCTGACTGCGCGTGAGCGAGATGTTCTCCAACTCATCGCCAAGGGCTACGAAAATCAGCGTATCGCAGATGAACTCTTTATCTCTCTTAAGACGGTCAAAACCCATGTGTCCAACATTCTTTCCAAACTTGAGGTCAGCGATCGCACCCAGGCAGCAGTCTACGCCTTTCAGCATCATTTGGTGGGGCATGAGGAGTTTTAACAGATATGCAAAAATAATATTGGAGAAATGGCTGACCTTAGTATCAAATAAGCGAGTAAGTAGCCCTAGCATCATTGAAAAGCGCATTCATTACTTGAAAAAAGTCGCCCAGTTATGTTATAATAGACTGTATTTAAAAAATTTTAAGGAGAAATGACAGAATGTCTGTATCATTTGAAAACAAAGAAACAAACCGTGGTGTCTTGACTTTCACTATCTCTCAAGACCAAATCAAACCAGAATTGGACCGTGTCTTCAACTCAGTGAAGAAATCTCTTAATGTTCCAGGTTTCCGTAAAGGTCACCTTCCACGTCCTATCTTCGACAAAAAATTTGGTGAAGAGTCACTTTACCAAGACGTTATGAACGCTCTTTTGCCAAACGCTTATGAAGCAGCTGTAAAAGAAGCTGGTCTTGAAGTGGTTGCTCAACCAAAAATTGACGTAACTTCAATGGAAAAAGGTCAAGACTGGGTTATCACTGCTGAAGTCGTTACAAAACCTGAAGTAAAATTGGGTGACTACAAAAATCTTGAAGTATCAGTTGATGTAGAAAAAGAAGTAACTGACGCTGACGTTGAAGAGCGTATCGAACGCGAACGCAACAACTTGGCTGAATTGGTTATCAAGGAAGCTGCTGCTGAAAACGGAGACACTGTTGTCATCGACTTCGTTGGTTCTATCGACGGTGTTGAATTTGACGGTGGAAAAGGTGAAAACTTCTCACTTGGACTTGGTTCAGGTCAATTCATCCCTGGTTTTGAAGACCAATTGGTAGGTCACTCAGCTGGTGAAACTGTTGATGTTATCGTAACATTCCCAGAAGACTACCAAGCAGAAGACCTTGCAGGTAAAGAAGCTAAATTCGTAACAACTATCCACGAAGTAAAAGCTAAAGAAGTTCCAGCTCTTGACGATGAACTTGCAAAAGACATCGACGAAGAAGTTGAAACACTTGCTGAATTGAAAGAAAAATACCGCAAGGAATTGGCTGCTGCTAAAGAAGAAGCTTACAAAGATGCAGTTGAAGGTGCAGCAATTGATAAAGCTGTAGAAAACGCTGAAATCGTAGAACTTCCAGAAGAAATGATTCACGAAGAAGTTCACCGCTCAGTAAACGAATTCCTTGGAAACTTGCAACGTCAAGGTATCAACCCTGACATGTACTTCCAAATCACTGGAACTACTCAAGAAGACCTTCACAATCAATACCAAGCAGAAGCTGAGTCACGTACTAAGACTAACCTTGTTATCGAAGCAGTTGCCAAAGCTGAAGGATTTGATGCTTCAGAAGAAGAAATCCAAAAAGAAATCGAGCAATTGGCTGCAGATTACAACATGGAAGTTGCACAAGTACAAAGCTTGCTTTCGGCTGACATGTTGAAACACGATATCACTATCAAAAAAGCTGTTGAATTGATTACAAGCACAGCAACAGTTAAATAATCTTATACTCTTCGAAAATCTCTTCAAACCACGTCAGCGTCGCCTTACCGTACTCAAGTACAGCTTGCGGCTAGCTTCCTAGTTTGCTCTTTGATTTTCATTGAGTATTAATAAACAAAAATCCCACCTGAATTGGTGGGTTTTCTTATGCACTATTTTCCAAAAATCTCTTTGAGGTCTGCGTCTGTAATTCCAATCATGGCGGGGATGCTGTTCCAGTTTTCTTCTGTCAGGATGTAGGATTGTTCAGAGGCACTTGATGTGGCAGTTTCAGAGACAGCTGGTTGCTTTTCTTCAACATTCTCCAATAAATCACTGAAGCGTTCAATCAGATAGGTTTTTCGGGCAGTTCCGATATGTTGAGTAGCATAGTCGAAGGCCTGTAATTCGCCTAGTAAGATAAGCTTGCTTTTGGCGCGTGTAATGGCTGTGTAGATGAGATTGCGCTCCAGCATACGCCTACTAGCACTGGTGATAGGTAGGATGACAACAGGGAACTCACTTCCCTGGGATTTATGGATGCTCATGGCATAGGCCAGGCGAATCTTGTACCATTCGTTACGTGGGTAAGAGACCTCATTGCCATCAAAATCAATGACAATCTCGTCTTGTTTCGACTCGGTGTATTTACCAGGAATCAGGTCTGTGATAGCTCCCAAATCTCCATTAAAGACATTGATTTCAGCATCGTTGACCAAGTGAATGACCTTATCTCCCTTGCGATAGTGGCACTGGGGAGCTTCAAAACTGAGTTTGTCTTTTTGTGGTGGGTTCAGGAGGCCTTGCATGAGTTGGTTGATGGCATCAATCCCTGCCGTTCCTCGGTACATGGGAGCCAGAACCTGAATATCACGAGCAGGGATGCCATTTCTGAGGGCAGCGCCTAAGATTTTTTCAATGGTGGCAGGAATATGGCCACTAGCAATTTCAAAGTAGGAACGGTCAGCTTTTTTCTGGGTGAAATCGGCTGGCAAGATGCCCTGTCGAATCTGACTAGCTAGGGTAACAATGGTTGATTCTTCGTTTTGTCGGTAAATTTTTTCCAAACGAGTCTGAGGAATCAAGGGAATATGAAGCAGGTCAGCAAGAACCTGTCCAGGACTGACAGACGGTAGCTGGTCGCTATCTCCCACGATGAGGATTTTACTATTAGAAGAGATGTTGGAGAAGAGTTGATTGGCCAGCCAAGTATCGACCATAGAAAATTCGTCAACAATGATAAAGTCAGCATCCAGATAATCTTCCAGATGGCTTGTATCGTCGTCTCCTGTCATTCCCAAATGTCGGTGTATGGTCGCGCTAGGCAAGCCTGTCAATTCATTCATGCGCCGAGCTGCTCGGCCAGTTGGAGCCGCAAGAAGAATGGGCAGGTTGCTTTTTTTCCTGAGGTCAAGTCCTTCTAAAAGGGCATAAACAGCGATAATCCCATTGATAACAGTCGTCTTACCAGTACCGGGCCCACCTGTTAGGATAAAGACCTTGTTCTGGATAGCATCACAGATAGCCTGTTTTTGAATGCTATCATACTCAATCCTTAGTTCTTCCTCGACAGTAGCGATATATTTTTGAATGGTTTCTAAATCATGACTCTTCTGTTTTCCTTTTTCAAGGATACGAACCAAGTGACTACGGATCCCTTCCTCCGCGAAAAAGAGACTATTGTCAAAGATTTTGGTATCAATTTGCTGAACCTTGTCTTCTTCGATCAGGTAGGAGAGTTCTTGAGCTACTTGGCTGGGATCTAGTTCCACGGGGCGAGAAGACTCAAGGAGAGTAAGGGTTTGCTCAAGCAAATCTCGTGCTTCAACATAGGTATCCCCTGTTTCCATGCAGGCCTGAAAAAGACTGTGAACTAGACCGGCGCGGAAGCGTTCAGGGGCTTGACTTTCGATGCCTAGTTCTTCCGCTAATTGGTCAGCAATGGTAAATCCCAATCCTTTGATATCTTCAACCAGCTGGTAGGGATAATTTTCAACCACATCAAGGGTTTCTTCCTTGTAAAAATCTTGAATCTGGAAGGCTAGTTTATTGGGAATGCCGTAGTTGGCCAGTTTGGCTAAAACCATCTCCGTTCCGTAGTTGAGACGAAGAGTGGAGACGAAAGCCTCGCGATTTTTTGCAGAGAGTCCTGAAATGCCTTCTAGCTTTTCTGGGTGTTGCAAAATTTCGTCAATGGTATAGTCGCCATAGGTGTCCACGATTTTCTGAGCTGTCTTGAGACCAATCCCCTTGAAATGACTACTTGAAAAGTACTTAACCAAGCCCTTGCTAGTTGGTTTTGCGCGTTCATATCGGCTGATTTGCAGTTGATCTCCATACTTGGAGTGCTGGACAATTTGCCCCCAAAATGTATAGTCTTCGCCCTCAATTACGTCAGCCATGGTACCGGTGACAATGATTTCAAAATCATCAAAATCCTCTGCGTCCGTATCTTCGATTTCTAGGAGAAGGATGCGATAAAAATTGCTGGGATTTTCAAAAATAATCCGTTCAAT
>CAJZLM010000108.1:0-4693 GCA_916050595.1 Streptococcus mitis
AATTGATTGTAGCAGGTGCTTCAGCCTATTCTCAAATTATCGATTTTTCAAAATTCCGTGAAATTGCTGATGCTGTTGGAGCTAAGCTCATGGTGGACATGGCTCATATCGCTGGTTTGGTTGCTGCTGGTCTCCACCCAAGCCCAGTGCCATACGCTCATATCACTACAACAACGACCCACAAAACCCTTCGTGGACCACGTGGTGGTTTGATTTTGACTAATGACGAAGAACTTGCTAAGAAAATCAATTCAGCTATTTTCCCAGGTATTCAGGGCGGTCCTTTGGAGCATGTTGTTGCAGCTAAGGCAGTTTCATTCAAAGAAGTTTTGGATCCAGCCTTCAAGGAATACGCTGCTAATGTGATCAAAAACAGCAAGGCTATGGCAGATGTCTTCTTGCAAGACCCTGATTTCCGTATTATTTCTGGTGGGACTGAAAACCACCTCTTCCTAGTGGATGTGACTAAGGTTGTAGAAAACGGAAAAGTTGCTCAAAACTTGCTGGATGAAGTCAATATTACCCTAAATAAAAACTCAATTCCTTACGAAACCTTGTCACCATTCAAGACAAGTGGGATTCGTATCGGAGCAGCAGCCATTACTGCACGTGGATTTGGTGAAGAAGAAAGTCGCAAAGTGGCTAAGCTCATCATTAAAACCCTCAAGAATGCAGAAAATGAAGCTGTCTTAGAAGAAGTGAGAAGTGCAGTTAAAGAATTAACAGATGCCTTCCCATTATACGAGGACTAATACTTTTATGGACATTTATATTAAGAAAGCTATTATCCATCAGTTCAGTCCGAATGATACCGAGCTGTTCCTAGCGGATAAGTTTCTCAATATTACTCCAAAAATCGAAGAATACTTGCGTAAAAAAATTGAACGTGTGTATTCAGATGAAGCCAAGACTGGGATTTTCGAAGAAGAAAATCCCTTCTTCAATCACATCACAGACGATTTGTTGGAGACATCAGTAACACTGGCTAATCTCTGGAAAGAAGAGTTCAGTATTTCTGAAAACCTCAAGACCAATGACTTGATTTTTGTGCAATTTTCTAAAGAAGGTGTAGAACATTTCGCTTTCTTGCGAATTGCCCTGCGGGAGACCTTGACCCACCTTGGAGGAGAGGTTGATAATCCAATCAAGCTGACTCAGAATAACCTGCCTGGATTTGGAACGGGTGCTGACGAGGCCTTGGTGGTTAATCTTCAGAGTCGCAAGTACCATCTGATTGAAAAACGAATTAAGTACAATGGGACTTTTTTGAACTATTTTTCAGATAATCTTCTTGCTGTCGCTCCAAAGATTTCTCCTAAGAAATCTATCAAAGAACTGGAAAAAACGGCCCAGAGAATTGCTGAATCTTTTAACACAGATGATTTTCAATTTCAATCTAAGGTCAAATCAGCGATTTTCAACAACTTAGAAGAAAGCAATGAATTGTCACCTGAGAAATTGGCTAATGACCTTTTTGATAACAATCTGACGGCTCGTTTGAGCTTTATTGACCAAGTCAAAGAAGCCGTACCAGAGCCTGTTCAGTTTGATGAAATTGATGCCAGTCGTCAGCTTAAAAAATTTGAAAACCAAAAACTCTCCTTGTCAAATGGAATTGAGCTCATTGTTCCCAATAACGTCTATCAAGACGCCGAGTCTGTTGAGTTTATCCAAAATGACAATGGAACCTATTCTATCTTAATCAAAAATATCGAGGATATTCAAAGTAAATAATGTTTAAACGAATTCGAAGAGTGCTTGTACTAGCAGTCTTCCTTTTTGCTGGCTATAAAGCTTACCGCGTTCACCAAGATGTCAAGCAAGTCATGACCTATCAACCCATGGTGCGAGAAATCTTGAGTGAAAAAGACACCCCAGCAAACGAAGAGCTTGTGCTCGCTATGATTTATACTGAAACAAAAGGAAAAGAAGGCGATGTCATGCAGTCTAGTGAGTCTGCAAGTGGTTCCACCAATACCATCAATGATAATGCGTCTAGCATTCGGCAAGGTGTTCAAACTCTGACAGACAATCTCTATCTGGCTCAGAAGCAGGGGGTTGATGTCTGGACGGCTGTTCAAGCCTACAATTTTGGACCTGCCTATATCGATTTTATCGCCCAAAATGGCAAGGAAAACACCTTGGCTCTGGCCAAACAGTACTCTCGTGAGACTGTTGCCCCTTTGCTTGGTAATACCACTGGAAAGACTTATAGTTATATTCACCCTATTTCTATCTTTCACGGTGCTGAACTTTACGTAAATGGGGGGAACTATTACTATTCTAGACAGGTGCAACTCAACCTTTACATCATCAAAACTTTCACTCTCTTTTCGACATCTGGCTAGTCCAGGTGTTTTTGTTATAAGTTTTCTTTAAGATAGATATATTACTCTAGAAAGGTAAAGGAGGAAAATCCCTATGAGAAAGAAACTCTTTCTGACCAGTGCTGCGGTCTTGTGGGCAGTAACAGCTATGAATAGTGTCCATGCAGCAACAGATGTTCAAAAAGTCATCGATGAAACCTATGTTCAACCTGAATATGTCCTAGGATCTTCATTGTCTGAAGATCAAAAAAATCAAACTCTAAAAAAACTGGGCTACAATGCCTCAACAGATACCAAAGAACTCAAGACAATGACGCCTGATGTCTATTCTAAAATCATGAATGTAGCAAATGACTCAAGTTTACAGTTGTATTCATCAGCCAAGATTCAAAAACTAGGTGACAAGTCGCCACTTGAGGTCAAGATTGAAACACCAGAAAACATCACTAAGGTGACTCAGGATATGTACCGCAATGCGGCCGTAACTTTGGGTGTGGAACACGCCAAAATCACTGTAGCAGCCCCTATTCCAGTTACAGGAGAAAGTGCTTTAGCAGGGATTTATTATTCGCTAGAAGCTAATGGAGCCAAGGTGCCACAAGCCAACAAAGATTTGGCTCAAGAAGAGTTGAAGGCTTTGTCAGATATCAATGCTGAAAACAAGGACAAAACTGGCTATGATGCTAATAAATTAAACGTTGCCCTCGCTGATATCAAGTCAGGACTTGCCAAAGCTAAAGAAAGTAAGGGAAATCTGACAGAGGAAGATGTCCGCAAGATCGTTGAAGATACTTTGAAAAATTACAAACTTGATCAGGTTATAACAGGAAACCAGATCAATATCATCATCAATTTTGCTTTAAATCTCTCAAAGAGTGATATCCTCAGCAATGCAGACTTCACTAAAACCTTGAATGACCTTAAACAAAGTATTGTTTCACAAGCTGGCGACAGTTTTAAAAATATCAACCTTAACTTTGATGCTGATAAGGCGCTAGAGGACGGCGGTAATTTCCTAAGCTCCCTCTGGCAAGCCATTGTCAACTTCTTCAAGAGTTTTGGTTCTTAAGAAATTTCATGGTATAATAGATGGTAACCGTAACGTTGCCGTCTTTTTTGTCGGCCAATAGAAAGAGAAGAGAATGTTAAAGAAAAATGATATTGTAGAAGTTGAAATTGTTGACTTGACCCATGAAGGTGCAGGAGTTGCCAAGGTGGATGGTTTGGTATTTTTTGTTGAGAATGCTTTACCAAGCGAAAAAATACTCATGCGTGTCCTCAAAGTCAATAAAAAGATTGGTTTTGGGAAGGTTGAAGAATACCTTGTTCAATCACCACACCGTAATCAAGATCTAGATTTGGCTTACCTGCGTTCAGGAATCGCTGATTTAGGACACCTTTCCTATCCAGAACAGCTCAAGTTTAAAACCAAGCAAGTCAAGGACAGTCTCTACAAGATTGCTGGAATTACTGATATAAAGGTTGCTGAATCTTTGGGTATGGAAAATCCAGTCAAATACCGCAACAAGGCACAGGTCCCTGTTCGTCGAGTAAATGGTATTTTGGAAACTGGATTTTTCCGTAAGAATTCCCACGACCTCATGCCACTGGAAGATTTCTTTATACAAGATCCTGTAATTGACGAGGTAGTAGTAGCCCTACGCGACTTGCTCCGCCGTTATGATTTGAAACCTTATGATGAAAAGGAACAATCAGGATTGATTCGTAATCTTGTGGTACGTAGAGGTCACTACTCAGGACAAATCATGGTTATCTTGGTGACAACTCGTCCTAAAATTTTCCGAGTGGAGCAATTGATTGAACAATTAATCAAGCAGTTTTCAGAGATTGTGTCTGTTATGCAAAATATCAATGACCAAAATACCAATGCAATTTTTGGTAAGGAATGGCGCACCCTTTATGGACAAGATTTTATCACTGACCAGATGTTGGGAAATGACTACCAAATCTCTGGTCCCGCTTTTTACCAAGTCAATACTGAAATGGCAGAGAAGCTCTATCAGACAGCCATTGACTTTGCGGAGTTAAGAGAAGATGATGTCGTGATTGATGCCTACTCCGGAATTGGGACCATTGGCTTATCCGTTGCCAAGCACGTCAAGGAAGTCTATGGCGTAGAAGTCATCCCTGAAGCTGTGGAGAATAGCCAGAAGAATGCTAGCTTAAACGGTATCACCAATGCCCATTATGTCTGCAATACAGCAGAAAATGCTATGAAGAATTGGCTCAAGGAAGGTATCCAGCCAACTGTTATCCTAGTCGACCCGCCACGCAAGGGCTTGACTGAAAGCTTCATCAAAGCAAGTGCCCAAACAGGCGCTGACCGTATCGCCTATATCTCCTGT
>CAJZLM010000109.1:0-4642 GCA_916050595.1 Streptococcus mitis
TAGCCCTTGTCCAAGGCATATTGGATAAAGGCTGTTTCGGTTGGATCTCCGATCAGGTTTCCTTCTGCATCAATCTTGGTATCATTAGCCAAAACTACAGAACGAAGAAGAGGCATGTCCAAGCCGAGTTCAATGTCATCAGCAGAGTCATGTAGGACTGCATCATAGAAGACTTTTTCGACGGTCATCTTGTTCATGGTAAGCGTACCAGTCTTATCAGAAGCGATGATTTCAGTTGAACCAAGCGTTTCTACAGCTGGCAACTTACGAACGATAGAGTTTCGTTTGGCCAAAACTTGAGTACCAAGGGCAAGAACGATAGTTACGATAGCTGGGAGCCCTTCTGGGATGGCTGCAACGGCAAGCGCAACAGAGGTCATCAACTCACCAAGTGGATTTTTCCCTTGAATGAAGACACCCACTACAAAAGTAACAAGGGCAATAACCAAAATAGCATAGGTCAATACCTTAGAAAGGTTGTTCAAGTTTTGTTTGAGGGGCGTATCCGTCTCATCCGCATCTTGAAGCATGCCAGCAATGTGACCAACTTCAGTGTACATACCTGTATTAACAACAACACCCATTCCACGACCATAGGTCACGTTTGAGTTTTGGAAGGCCATGTTCACACGGTCACCAATACCAGCATCTGCAGCAAGCTCGACTGACAAATCTTTTTCAACTGGCACAGACTCACCTGTCAAGGCAGCTTCTTCAATTTTAAGAGAATTGGCTTCTAGCAAACGTAGGTCTGCTGGCACCACGTCACCAGCTTCAAGGGCAACGATATCTCCAGGTACCAATTCTTTAGAGTCAATCTCCGCCATGTGGCCATCACGAAGAACGCGAGCAGCTGGACTTGACATAGATTTGAGGGCTTCGATGGCTTCTTCTGCTTTTCCTTCTTGGTAAACACCAAAGGCAGCGTTGATAATAACCACGGCTAGGATAATAATGGCATCTGCAATATCTTCCCCACCAGAGGTCACGACTGACAAGATAGCTGCCGCAACTAGGATGATAATCATCAAATCCTTAAATTGCTCGATGAACTTGACCAGGATTGATCGTTTCTCACCTTCTTCGAGTTCATTGTGGCCAAATTCGGCAAGGCGCTTTTCCGCCTCACTTGATGACAAACCTTGCTCGGTCGCATCCACAGCCTGCAAGACCTCTTCAGGACTCTGAGTGTAAAACGCTTGGCGTTTTTGTTCTTTTGACATGTGTCTCCTCCTTGACATTGTGTGCAAAACAGACTCTCTTTCTGTCATATCTTTTCACGACAAACAAAAAGAGACCTGTTAATCATAACAAGTCTCGCTGTTTAAGATAGTGCCGGAAAGCATACTTTTCAGTATAAAATTCGGAATGACGACACTATCACAGGTTTCTGCCAGCTACTCCCTTGAGTAGTACTATTATACCAAATTTTGAAAAGTTTTCAAAGAGTAAAAACTGCCTTATTTGAATTTTCCCTTGAAAACCAGTATAATGGTAGAATGCTATGTGACTAGAAAGGAAGTTGAATGAAGCAATCTATCTCAAATCTCAAGTTAGCTGAACGTGGGGCCATTATCAGTATTTCGACCTATTTAATCTTGTCTGCAGCCAAATTAGCAACTGGGCACCTCCTCCATTCATCCAGTTTGGTGGCAGATGGTTTTAACAACGTATCGGATATCATTGGAAATGTGGCCCTCTTGATTGGGATTCGAATGGCACGCCAGCCTGCAGACCGAGATCACCGTTTTGGCCACTGGAAGATTGAAGATTTGGCTAGCTTGGTCACTTCCATCATCATGTTCTATGTTGGTTTTGATGTTCTAAGGGATACCATTCAAAAGATTCTCAGTCATGAAGAAACGGTTATTGACCCTCTTGGTGCAACTCTAGGAATCATTTCTGCAGCGATTATGTTTCTAGTTTATCTCTACAATACTCGCCTCAGTAAGAAATCCAACTCTAAGGCACTCAAGGCCGCAGCAAAAGACAATCTTTCTGATGCTGTTACCTCACTTGGAACCACCATTGCCATCCTAGCTAGCAGTTTCAATTATCCCATTGTGGATAAACTGGTTGCCATTATCATCACTTTCTTTATCTTGAAAACTGCCTATGATATCTTCATCGAGTCTTCCTTTAGTCTTTCAGATGGTTTTGATGACCGTCTGCTTGAGGATTATCAAAAGGCCATCATGGAAATTCCCAAAATCAGCAAGGTTAAATCTCAAAGAGGTCGCACCTACGGTAGCAACATTTATCTTGATATTACGCTAGAAATGAATCCTGACTTATCTGTTTTTGAGAGTCATGAAATCGCGGATCAGGTCGAGTCTATGCTGGAGGAACGTTTTGGCGTCTTTGATACCGATGTCCATATTGAGCCAGCGCCTATCCCTGAGGATGAAATTTTAGACAATGTCTACAAAAAATTGCTTATGCGTGAACAATTGATTGACCAAGGAAATCAACTGGAAGAACTCTTGGCTGACGATTTTGTCTATATTCGTCAAGACGGAAATCAGATGGATAAAGAGGCCTATAAAGCCGAAAAAGACTTGAATTCAGCTATCAAGGATATCCAGATTACTTCCATCAGTCAGAAGACCAAACTCATCTGCTATGAGTTAGATGGTATCGTCCATACCAGTATCTGGCGTCGCCACGAAACTTGGCAAAATATCTTTCATCAAGAAACCAAAAAAGAATAGAGAAATCCTGTCACGAGACGGGATTTTTCTATTCTTCTAGCTATCAAAGTCACTTAGATATTCATAGCGTTCGTATTTTTTAAGGAGTGCTTCATTTTTCTCATCCAGTTCTTTTTGAAGAGTAGCTAGCTTACCAAAATCAGAGCCGTTAGCCTGCATTTCCTCTTCAATAGCAGCGATACGATTTTCCAAGGTTTCAATATCGCATTCAATGCTTGCCCACTCCTGCTTTTCTTGGTAGGTCATGCGTTTCTTGTCTTCACGGACCTTGACCACTTTCTCCTTTTCGACCTTTTGCACTTGATTGGCCATCTCTGTTTCAAAGGCTTTTTCATCAAGGTAGTCGGTGTAATGACCAAAGAAAGGACGAATCTTGCCATCCTCAAAAGCCAGAATCTTGGTCGCTACCTTATCCAAGAAATAACGGTCGTGACTAACTGTCAAAACAGGTCCCGCAAATCCTTGCAAGAAATTCTCCAAAACTGTCAAGGTTGCAATATCCAAATCATTGGTTGGCTCGTCTAAAAGAAGAACATTTGGTTTTTCCAAGAGCAGTTTGAGGAGATAAAGGCGTTTTTTCTCTCCCCCAGACAATTTCTCAATCAAGGTTCCATGCGTCGAACGTGGGAAAAGGAACTGCTCCAGCAACTCTGCAATCGAAGTTGTAGAACCACCGCTGGTCTTGACCTCTTCTGCCACTTCCTGCAAGTAATTGATCACTCGCTTGCTTTCATCCAAGCCCTCAATTTGTTGAGAGAAATAGGCGATGCGAACAGTTTCCCCTATCACAACTTGACCTGCTGTCGGCTCAAGACTGCCAGCAATCAGGTTGAGCAGCGTTGATTTTCCAACACCATTGTCCCCAACGATTCCGATACGGTCTTTGGCCTGAACTAAGAGATTAAAATCTTGCAAAATGAGCTTGTTTTCATAGGCAAAGGAAACATCCTGAAACTCGATGACTTTCTTCCCAATACGACTGGTTTCAAAGTTCATAGTCAAGTCTGTCTCAGCAGTATTGCCTGAAACTTCCTTTTTCAGGTCGTGGAAACGATTGATACGAGCCTGCTGCTTGGTCGCACGCGCCTGCGGTTGTCTGCGCATCCAGGCCAATTCTTGCTTATAAAGTTGTTCCTTTTTGTGGAGAAGAGCCGCATCGCGCTCGTCCTGTTCCGCCTTAAGGCGAACATAGTCCTGATAATTGCCCTGATATTCTGTTAAGCCTGCTCGGTCCAACTCGAAAATCCGTGTTGACAAAGCGTCTAAGAAATAACGATCGTGAGTGATAAATAGAACTGTCTTCTTAGAATTTTTTAAAAAGAGGGTCAGCCACTCAATAGTCGCAATGTCCAGATGGTTGGTCGGCTCATCCAAAAGCAAAAGGTCGTGGTTGCTAAGAAGAACTTGCGCCAACTGGACCCGTCTTCTTAGACCACCTGACAATTCCCCAACAGGAGTAGATAAGTCCTGAATCCCCAGCTTGCTAAGAACCGTCTTTACCTGACTCTCAATTTCCCAAGCTTGGAGAGAATCCATCTCTGCCATAACCCGTTCCAAACGAGCCTGCTTATCCTCACTGTAGTTGAGCATGATCAACTCATACTCACGAATCAGCTGGATTTCCTTGAGGTCGCTGGATAGGACCGTATCCAAGACCGTCTTGCTATCATCAAAATCAGGATCTTGAGTCAAGTAACCAATCTGGTAATCATTCTTAGCTGAAAAAGGACTGACATCCCCATCAAAGCCAGACACACCAGAAAGAACATCCAAAAGGGTGGTCTTGCCAGTCCCATTGACACCAATTAGACCGATTCTGTCTAGGTCATGGATGATAAAGGAAATATCCTTAAAAACGGTCTTGTCACCGACGGATTTAGTTAGTTTTTCAACGATAAAATCACTCATTTTTTCTCCCTTAGATAAGCATG
>CAJZLM010000110.1:0-4623 GCA_916050595.1 Streptococcus mitis
GCTGGCCAAGTTTAGATGTCAACCTTTGGTCATTGATTCCAGTAGGCCTGTTCCTCTTTTTCACTCTGGAGAATCTTTTGAAAAAGGATTACAGGGCTAGTCTCATGTGTTTGATTATTGCCTTTATCATTGCGAATGCAATTTTGAATCTTTTGCCAATTTCAAGTGGCTTGGTGATTGGAGCAGGTGTGCTGGCTTGTGTAGGTATTGGTTATCTCTTTCCTGATAAAGAAGGAAAATAAGATTGAAAAAAGATAAAGAAAAACACTTCAATCACTGTATTTCAGCTTGATTGAGGTGTTTTCGATTTAGTTTTTTATTTCTGAGTAAACAATTCAACAATCATCTCGATATACATGACAAGGGTTACTAAAAATCCTGCACGCCAGAAGAATTTGATGAATTTAGGATAGTAAAAGCTGCGTTTTTTCAAAAGGAAGAAAAAGACGAGAATAATGGCTAGGAGTGAGAGGACTAGCCCCAGTCTAGGGAGGAAATTATGGGTAAAGGTTTTAGACGTAATAAGATAATACTCAAATATCAAGACTGGAAAGGCCAAATCCGCAAAGTTTCGGCCTAGTTTTTTTAATCTAAAAAGTTTGGTTATGATAATGCAAACGACTAAGGTCAGTATCAATAATAAAATAGAGGCTAATTTCATTAAAATCATACCCATATTGTATCATAAAAAATCGCTAATGGAAACGAGAAACAGAGGAATTTATAGTAAAGTCAGGCTTTTGAGATTGTGGGTGTTTTTTGTTATAATGAAAGTTATGAAATCTTATAATACCTTGAATGATTATTATCGAAAACTTTTTGGAGAAAAGACTTTTAAAGTCCCTATTGATGCGGGGTTTGACTGTCCCAATCGTGATGGGACTGTGGCTCATGGAGGCTGTACTTTTTGTACGGTTTCAGGTTCTGGAGATGCTATCGTAGCACCGGACGCGCCTATCCGTGAGCAATTTTATAAGGAAATTGACTTTATGCACCGTAAGTGGCCAGAGGTCCAGAAGTATCTGGTTTATTTTCAAAATTTTACCAACACCCATGAAAAGGTTGAAGTTATTCGAGAGCGCTATGAGCAGGCTATCAACGAGCCAGGTGTGGTAGGAATCAATATTGGAACGCGCCCAGACTGTTTACCCGACGAAACCATCGAATATTTGGCTGAGTTGTCGAAACGCATGCATGTGACGGTTGAATTGGGCTTGCAGACCACTTATGAAACAACCTCTGACCTGATTAATCGTGCTCATTCCTATGAGTTGTACGTGGAAACGGTCAAGCGTTTGAGAAAGTATCCAAAAATTGAGATTGTTTCCCATCTTATTAATGGCTTGCCTGGTGAAACCCATGAGATGATGATTGAAAATGTCCGCCGCTGTGTTACGGATAACGATATTCAAGGGATTAAACTGCACTTGCTTCACCTGATGACTAATACACGTATGCAACGAGATTACCACGAAGGACGCTTGCAGTTGATGAGCCAGGACGAATATGTTAAGGTCATCTGTGACCAACTGGAAATCATTCCAAAGCATATTGTCATCCATCGAATCACAGGAGATGCACCTAGAGATATGCTGATTGGGCCTATGTGGAGCCTCAATAAGTGGGAAGTGCTCAACAGCATTGAGATGGAGATGCGGCGTCGTGGAAGCGTTCAAGGATGCAAGGCTGTAAAACAGGAGTTTAAAAATGAAAAGACCACTTGAGATGGCACATGATTTTTTGGCTGAAGTAGTGACAAAAGAGGATATCGTAGTGGATGCGACCATGGGTAATGGTCATGACACGATTTTTTTAGCGAAACTAGCTAAGCAAGTCTATGCCTTTGATATTCAGGAGCAAGCCTTGGAAAAGACCCAAGAGCGTTTGGACCAAGCTGGAATGACAAATGCCCAGTTAATCTTGCAAGGTCACGAGACACTGGACCAGTTTGTGACAGAAGCCAAGGCAGGGATTTTTAATCTGGGCTATTTGCCATCAGCTGATAAGTCTGTCATTACCCGACCTCAGACGACTATTGAAGCATTAGAAAAGCTGTGTCATTTGCTTGTCAAAGGGGGACGGATTGCTATCATGATCTACTATGGTCATGATGGAGGCGATCTAGAGAGGGATGCTGTCTTGGATTTTGTCAGCCAGTTGAACCAACAAGAGTACACAGCTGCCATTTACCGAACCCTGAACCAAGTCAACAACCCACCGTTTTTAGTGATGATTGAAAAATTAGAGAGATATAGACATGGATAAACAATACCTACGTGAAAAGCTGGATGCCATGCGCCAGAATTTTGTTGAATCAACCCACCACGAACGAGCAGTAGGTGTGTTAGACCAAGCGCATATGAGCAAAAAAATGCTTAAAATCAAGAAAAAATTAGTTGCTCTTGAAATGGAACGGTGCCAGAGAAAAATTGAGCACAAGGATTGTTCCAAGATTGATCAAAAAATCAAAGAGCAGAAGGAGATATTTGAATCCTGTTGTAAAAAAAATTAAGGAGGAAGTCCGTGGAATTACTGATTTACCTTATCCTATTTTTACTGGTCTTGATTGTCTCAAGTACAACCAATAAGCTCCTGCCCTTTTTGCCTCTCCCTTTGGTGCAGATTCTTTTGGGAATCGTGATTGGTCTTTTTTTACCCAATACCGACTTTCACCTCAATACGGAGTTGTTTTTGGCACTGGTTATCGGGCCCTTGCTTTTCCGAGAGTCGGAGGAAGCAGATATTACGGCTATTTTAAAACACTGGCGAATCATTGTTTATCTCATATTTCCAGTGATTTTCATCTCGACCCTGAGTTTGGGTGGCTTGTCCCATCTTCTTTGGCTCAGTCTTCCCTTGGCGGCTTGCTTGGCTGTTGGGGCGGCACTTGGCCCTACGGACTTGGTAGCCTTTGCCTCTCTTTCGGAGCGGTTTAGCTTTCCTAAGCGCGTGTCCAATATCCTTAAGGGTGAAGGACTCTTGAATGATGCTTCTGGCTTGGTTGCCTTTCAGGTAGCTTTGACAGTTTGGACAACTGGGGCCTTTTCCCTTGGGCAAGCGAGTAGTTCGCTCATCTTTTCAATCCTAGGCGGTTTTTTGATTGGCTTTTTAACAGCCATGACCAACCGTTTCCTCCATAGTTTTTTACTTAGTGTACGAGCAACGGATATTGCCAGCGAACTTTTATTAGAATTGAGTTTGCCCTTGGTAACCTTCTTCCTGGCAGAAGAAGTCCACGTTTCAGGAATTATTGCTGTTGTGGTTGCTGGCATTTTAAAGGCGAGCCGATTTAAGAAAATCACGCTCCTCGAAGCCCAAGTGGATACGGTAACCGAGACGGTCTGGCATACAGTGAACTTTATGCTGAACGGTTCTGTCTTTGTGATTTTAGGGATGGAGTTGGAAATGATAGCAGAACCTATCTTGACCAATCCAATCTATAATCCCTTACTGTTATTGGTATCTCTTATAGCACTTACCTTTGTCCTCTTTGCTATTCGTTTTGTCATGATTTATGGCTATTATGCCTATAGGACTAGACGTCTCAAGAAAAAGCTAAATAAGTATATGAAGGACATGCTTCTCTTGACCTTCTCAGGTGTTAAGGGAACCGTGTCTATTGCTACAATTCTTCTGATACCAAGTAATCTAGAACAGGAATATCCTCTCTTACTTTTCCTTGTCGCAGGGGTGACGCTTGTCAGCTTTTTAACAGGTCTCTTGGTCCTGCCTCATCTTTCTGATGAACAGGAAGAAAGCAAGGACTATCTCATGCATATCGCCATTTTGAATGAAGTAACGATAGAGTTGGAAAAAGAGTTGGAAGACACCAGAAATAAACTTCCCCTCTATGCGGCTATTGACAATTATCATGGACGTATTGAAAATCTCATCCTGAGTCAAGAAAATAAGGGGGCTCAAGAAGACTGGGAGGCCTTGAAACTTCTCATCCTCAGTATTGAGAGTGATGGATTGGAACAGGCTTACGAAGAGGATAAGATGAGTGAGCGTGCCTATCGAGTCTACCAACGTTATTTGAAAAACATGGAACAAAGTATCAATCGCAAGTTTGCTTCACGATTGACCTATTATTTCCTTGTTTCCTTGCGGATTTTACGTTTTCTCCTTCATGAAGTCTTTACCTTAGGTAAGACCTTTCGCAGTTGGAAAAATGAAGAATCACAGAAACTCAGAGCCCTTGACTATGACCAAATTGCAGAGCTCTACCTAGAAAATACAGAGATGATTATCGAAAGTTTGGAGAACCTAAAAGGGGTTTATAAGAGTTCTTTGATCAGCTTTATGCAGGATTCTCGTCTCCGAGAAACAGCTATTATCAGCAGTGGTGCTTTTGTCGAACGGGTTATCAATCGTGTCAAGCCCAACAATATCGATGAAATGCTGAGAGGATATTATCTGGAGCGTAAGTTGATTTTCGAATACGAAGAAAAACGATTGATTACGACCAAGTATGCCAAGAAGTTACGACAAAATGTGAATAACTTAGAGAACTATTCCTTGAAGGAAGCTGCCAATACCCTGCCTTATGATATGATGGAATTGGTAAGAAGAAATTAATCAAGATTATAAGTGAAGGAGTGTGACATGAAGAAGTGGTGGAAA
>CAJZLM010000111.1:0-4600 GCA_916050595.1 Streptococcus mitis
CTTCACCATTCATAGCCTCATCATAGGCTGCCTTCCAATGGCTCTTCAAAGTCTTACCAGCGACTTTTAACTTCATCAAAAAGTCCAAACGGTGAGGGGCCATAGGTGACAAGGCTGGAACAACACCGTACAAGGCCGAGGTAATGAAGACATGATTTTCAAGATAGGCTTGTTCTGCCTCGTCCAGTTTGTCTCGCTTGATATGACGGTACATAAGCCCATCAAAAAGTTTCAAGGCTGGATAGTGTTGAGCAGTTTGTTTTTTTAAAGTTTGGATATTTTGAAATTCTGCCACAGCTTTCTCGGCTGAAACTTTGTAAAAACTCTCCAATTGACTAACAGAATAGAGAGCCAAGGCATCCAGCACGGCCTGACTTTCTGGTTTTAAAGGAGTGGCTTCAATACTTGGCAAGTCTGTGTTCATTTCTTTTGCTGTTGGGATTAAAATTTTCATATTGATAGTGTAGCATATTTTTTAGCCACAACCAAGAAATTCATCTAAAAAACCTCGGTTTGACCGAGGTTTCTCTGGTTATTTTGGCCATCCTAACCAGACAGCCACGAGAACAAGGGCTATGCCAGCTAAACTTGTTAAGATAGATAAGAATTTATCTTTTTTCTCCTTGAACTGAGAAAAACCTATCTTCAAAGCGAGTAGTCCGAGTAACATTGAAGCAAGCATCACATAAAAACCCATTTGTTTGTCCTCCATTAGTCTTAATTTACCTTATTATAACATATACTTTTTAAAGAAAGCTGTCTTTACTGAACTTTAAATGTCTTAAGATAGTTATCTTTTCCTACTTGTCCTTCGAAGGTTTTACCATTTTCAAGGTAAGGGAGATCATCAGATACAGAGGCCTTGACCTTGTAAATTTTGCCATCTAGTTTAAAGAAGTAGACGGTATCACCCTTAATGACAGCTGATTTTAGATCTGCTACGATACCCTTTATGGTTTCTGTCGTTTGGTTGTCAATTTCAAGGTCGTTTTTATTGGCGTACTTGCTGAGCAGCTCTTCCACTGTCGTTGCTACGATAACATTTTGGTACTCGACTGCGTCTACCAAAGCATACTCTTTAACCAAGCCAGCATTGTCCTTCAAACCCATGATGTAGAGAGGCTTGTCATTGAGGTTGATGAGGATTGGGAAGGTTGCCTTGTAGGATTTCTCCTGAACAGCACCTTCGGCTGATTCACGGGCTGATTCTTCGGTCGCAGAAGCCAAGCTGTACTTCGTGATCTCTCCTGTTCGCATATTTTCAAGGATGAAACCAAGATTACTTTCATCTGCATTGGCCGACGTCACACCTGTGTAGAGGTAAATATCATTGCCGATAGACAAGTAATTATAGCCCTTGGTAGTCTGGGTCACGTTTTTCTTGGAAATCATAGCATTCCAGAAACCGTCCTTGTACTTGCCGTTGTAGTTGATTTGCTCAATGGTTTCCTCAGCTGGATAGACCCTGTCCACCCATTCTGGAACATCTGCCAAACTGTATTCCTTGGTGTCTCCATTTGTGGCATCCAAGATAATGACTGAAACTGGACGAGGAACCGCAAGCCCAAATTGCTTTTGGTAAACCGTTGCTACATAGAAAGGATTACCCTCATCGTCCACCTCAAAAGATGGAGTCTTGAAGATTTTAGTTGGGTACTTCAAGCGCAGGTGACGCTTGACATCGCGGTTAAAATACTCCGAGTCCGAATACTTGATTGGTGTCTTCAAGTCCACCAAGTCCGCATTACCGGTTACCATGTCCACCTTGATATACTCGCCGATTCCCTTGGCTTGATTATTAAACCACTTGATAGGATCTGCGTATTCTAGTGGCGTAACTCGATAAGGTTTCCCATCAATCGTCAATTGGGTATAGGTATCTGCCGCTACATACTGCGATACCTTATCTGTTAGGGAACCCAAGTAGCGGTCCCCAATTTTTTCAGCAGTGCTTCTATCTAGGATAGGAACTTTACTAGTATCAGTCTTAGGAAATTCAGTAAACTCTTTTTCAGTAACCGAGACTACATTGGCATAATTTTTAGCCTGAAAAATGCTAGAAGTCACCAAGGAAACCAAAGCTGCCAAGAGAAGAATTCCTCCAATAGAAGCTAAAAGGATTTTCCCTAACCGATTGATTTTGAAACCCTCTAGATTTAAGGCAGCTTCTGCCTTGCCGTGGCGCACATGAACCGTTTTGACCAGATTGATTCCCTTGCCAAAGCCAAATAAGATTGCTACAAGCAGCATATGCCCACAGAGGAAAAAGAGAAATTCCCAGCTGGTCAGGTTAAGAGGTGGTAAAAAGATATACCAGGTCGTTGCGATAAAAATAAGTTCAAAGACTATTCGTTTCATTTGCTTTCCTCCTAAATGATTCGTCCTTCCAAGTGATCCAGTTCATGCTGGCAAATCTGAGCTGGGAAGCCTGTCAAGGTAATGGTCTGTTCCTGCCACTTGCTGTCACGGTAAGACACCGTTATGGTTTCATAACGCTTAGTAGTTCTCACACCTGTCAAGGACAAACAACCTTCCTCTGTCTCATAAGGTCCTTCAGAGGACAGGAGCACTGGGTTAAACATGACCACGGGAACCAAGCCAAGATTAAAGATAATCACGCGCTTCTGCACTCCAATCATATTGGCAGCTAGACCAACACAAGTTTCTCGATTCGCTAAAAGTGTATCCTGCAAATCTCTGGCAAGATACAGATCATCCTGACTTGCCGGCTGAGATACCTGAGATAAAAACAAAATATCCTTCACAATTTTCTTTTCCACTTCCTCACACTCCTCTTGATCTTTACTATATTATAGTAATTATAGCACAAAAGACGATAACTGCAAGCCCTTTCCCTCAACTGTAGCAAAAAGCCATCCGAAGATGACTTTTTTAAATCGCATTCTTATCAAAGCCAAGTTTACGTTGAATAAACTTAACAATTTCAACAATGATAATCATTGAGAAGCTTCCGCCCATAACGATTCCCCATTGTGACAAGTCTAGTTTGGTTACGTGGAAGATTCCTTCAAGTGGTTCTACGACGATTGTTGCCATGAGAAGAATGAAGGATACCAAGATAGACCAGTTAAAGGTCTTAGACTTGAATGGACCAACTGTCAAGATGGATTGGTAAACAGACTTGACATTGTAGGCATGGAAGAGCTGAATCAAACCAAGGGTTGCAAAAGCCATAGTAAGGGCATCCGCATGAATGGCATGATTGTCACCCACATGAACTGGGTAAAGAAGGGCAAGACCATAAACACTCATAACAAGGGCTGCTTGGAGCACACCTTGATAGATGATAGAACTCAAAACACCACCTGAGAAGAAGCTTGCCTTGCGTCCACGTGGTTTATGGTTCATGACACCAGGCTCAGCTGGCTCAACACCTAGAGCGATAGCTGGGAAGGTATCCGTTACCAAGTTGATCCACAAGAGATGAACTGGTTGCAAAACGTCCCAACCAAACAAGGTTGATAGGAAGATGGTTAATACTTCAGCAGTATTGGCAGAAAGCAGGTATTGAATGGTCTTCTGAATGTTTGAGAAGACCTTACGTCCTTCTTCAACTGCAACAATGATGGTCGCAAAATTATCATCTGCAAGAATCATGTCAGAAGCCCCCTTAGAAACCTCTGTACCAGTGATTCCCATACCGATACCGATATCGGCTGTTTTCAGAGCTGGAGCATCATTGACACCGTCACCTGTCATGGCAACGACTTTACCTTGTTTTTGCCAAGCCTTGACGATACGAACCTTGTGTTCTGGAGACACACGGGCATAAACAGAGTATTGACCAACTACTTTTTCAAAGTCTTCATCTGACAGTTCATTGAGCTCAGCACCTGTCAAAACGTGGCCTTCTGTATCGTTGGCGTCAATGATTCCCAAACGTTTAGCAATAGCTTCTGCTGTGTCTTGATGGTCACCCGTAATCATGATTGGACGGATTCCAGCTTCCTTAGCCACACGAACAGCCTCAGCTGCCTCAGGACGTTCAGGGTCAATCATCCCAATCAAACCAGTAAAGATTAAATCATTTTCAAGCTCTTCAGAAGTCAGGTTTTCTGGAATGCTGTCAATAATCTTATAAGCACCTGCGAGGACACGCAAGGCTTGGTGAGCCATTTCAGAGTTGTTTGTGTGAATGAGGTTTGTAACCTTCTCGTCAATCGGAGCAATATCCCCAGCCTTATCACGAAGAACACAACGTTTCAAGAGTTGGTCTGGGGCACCCTTGACCGCTACAAGGAATTTACCATCTGGCAATGGGTGAACCGTTGACATGAGCTTACGGTCAGAGTCAAATGGCAACTCAGCTACACGAGGATATTTCTCTAAAAATCCTTTGACATCGTAGCCTTTATCCAAGGCATATTGGATAAAGGCTGTTTCGGTTGGGTCACCAATCAGGTTGCCTTCCACATCTATTTTCGTATCATTGGCCAAGACAACTGAACGAAGTAGTGGCATTTCAAGACCTAGTTCAATATCATCAGCTGAGTCATGTAGGACTGCATCGTAGAAGACTTTTTCAACTGTCATCTTGTTCATAGTCAGCGTACCAGTCTTATCAGAAGCGATGATTTCA